>CAPHZB010000088.1 GCA_948629335.1 uncultured Bacilli bacterium | reverse complement strand
ACACACATATACCAACTACAGAGGTAGCGAAGTTATATGGAATAACAGGAGATAAGTTAATAGATGGAACGACCATAGCAGGGGTAAATGGAACAATACCAAATAAATCAAATAACACAGGGACACCAGGCTTATCATGGCCAACAGCAAATTACGAAGTAGCAGGGACGCAATTACGAATAGGTATAGATAGGGGATATTATGGAGATACAAATTATTCGAATTGGGGAACACCAGGAATAGCAATTGAAAATATTGCATCAAAAATAGGATTAACGGCAGATAAAATAGTCAAGGGTCAGACGGTAGCAGGAATAACAGGGACAGGAACTACAGGATATTCAAGTTGCTCTTCTTGTTGTGGAAGTTGTCCATCATGTCCTAGTTGTTCTTCTTGTTGTCCAAGTTGTCCGACCTGTCCGACCTTTGGTAATATAGGTCCGTACCATGATGCAGACGCAGATATGAGTCTTAATGCGACCGTTGGAGCATATTATATATTTATTACTACTCCTTCTAAAACGTACTTTTCAACTAGTATACCATCTTCGTTGAGTGGTTGCGAACCAGTGGCTTCAATTAGTGTTGGTACAACGTATCATTCAACAGCTGTTATATGCAAAGCAACGAGTAGAATAATTAAATTTTCTAGTGATTTCAAGGGAGGGGGGCTATCGCAAATTTCAAAATAACAAATAGGTAAATTAAGTGGTTTTGGTTTGTTTTTATGGGTAATTTGTTTCTAAAACTATATGGTATATTGATTTTTTAGATTATTTGTTAAATTATGAGGATAAGTAAAAAATAGTACTTTCTTACTAGTAGATTCTATGTAGATGCAAATAGTAGACAGGCTATTTCATAAAGAAGAAAAATTCTTCTTTTTCTTTGACCTTTTCTCTATTTTTTTGTAAAATAGTAAGTGGTGATACCTATGTTGTATACAAGTTTAGATAATCCTAAAATAAAAGAAATAAAAAAATTACAACAAAAAAAATATCGTGATAAAGAGAACCAATTTTTAGTAGAAGGAGAACATCTTGTTTTAGAAGCATATAAAAAAGGATATTTAGAGAAACTAATTCTGGAGAAAGATGCGACTCTTCCTATCTCTATTGATACAATGTATGTTACAAGGGAAATCTTATTTGCTCTAACACAATTAGAAACACCTTATTCGATTATGGGTGTTTGTAGAAAGTTAGAAGAACAACCTATTGGAAATCGCATTTTAATTTTAGATGGTATACAAGACCCAGGGAATTTAGGTACCATTATAAGGAGTGCTGTTGCATTTCATATTGATACAATTATTCTAAGTCAGGATACAGTGGATTTATATAATTCCAAGGTCATTCGTTCTACACAGGGCTTACTTTTTCATACCAATATACTAAGAAAAGAGTTAAGTGAAATACTTTCTCTTATAAAAAAGGAAGGATACTATATATATGGAACAAGGGTAACATATGGAAATCAATTAAGAAACCTTGAAAAAAAGAATAAGTTTGTTATAATAGTGGGGAATGAAGGAAATGGTTTAAAAGAAGAAACACAAAATTTTTGCGATACCTTTTTATATATTGGGATGTCTGAGGTATGTGAGAGCTTAAATGTTGGTGTTGCAACAAGCATTATTTTATATGAATTAGATAAGTAGGTGAACTTATGGATTTTATTTATATTGGAGATATTGTAAATACGCATGGATTAAAAGGGGAAATACGAATTTTATCCGATTTTTCTCATAAAGAAGAAATATTCAAACCAGAATTTCTTTTATATATAGAAGAGAAACCTTATAAGATCAAAACATATCGAAAACACAAAAATTACGATATGGTTACCTTAGAAGGGCGAAATACCATTGATGATGTACTGCCTTTCAAAGGTAAAGCAGCTTATATCAATCGTAAGGATATTGATAGTACCATTTTTTTAGAAAGCGATTATATAGGAATGGAAGTTTATTCAGACAAAGGAAATCGTGGAACTATTTCTTCTATTTTAAAAGGAGTTACTTATAATTATTTAGAAGTTCATTTTAAAGAAAAAAAATACTATATTCCAATTATTGATGCATTTATTGCTAAAGTCATAAAAGAGGAAAATCAAGTATGGATTCATGAGATAGAAGGTCTAGTTGATGAGGATTGATATATTAACACTTTTTCCATCCATGTTTGAAGGCTTTTTAACCAATTCCATTATAAAAAGAGCCATTGATGCTGAAAAAGTACAAATTCGAATCATAAATATTCGAGATTATTCTAAAGACCCACACAAAAAAGTGGATGATTATGGTTTTGGTGGTGGGGCAGGTATGGTTCTTAGGGTGGATGTATTGTATGACGCCATCCAGGATTTAAAAAAAGAAGATACCCAGGTTATTTTATTGACACCTCAAGGAGAAACATTTACGCAAAAGAAAGCCTACTCCATGAAAGAATATAAACATATCATTTTGGTATGTGGGCATTATGAAGGCTTTGATGAACGAATTCTGCACTTTGTTGATATGGAAATCAGTATAGGAGATTTTATTGTAACAGGTGGAGAAATTCCAGCTATGGCCATAACAGATAGTATTGTAAGGTTAGTTGATGGAGTAATTACAGAAGAATCTAGGATGAATGAATCATTTGAAAATCATTTACTGGATTATCCTGTTTATACAAAACCAAAAGAATTTATGGGATATATGGTTCCTCCTGTTTTACTGAGTGGAAATCATGCTGAAATAGAAAAGTTTAGACAAGAAAAAAGACTAGAGAATACAAGATTAAAAAGACCAGATTTATTAGAAGGCGAGGGAGCAGAAGGTGGAAAAGCAAATTTATAAAAAAAGTGTGTATAATGGAAAAAAGACTGATTTGAACACAAAAAAAATTGATGGCCTTGAAATCAAACCAAAGAACAATTTAAAGGAAGAATCATTAAAAGTAAATTCAATGACAGTAGTAAATCAAGTCTATATTGAAAAATTGCTTAGAAAAAAAACCAAAAGAAAATTGGATTATTTTTTGAAGTATATCATTTCATTAATGGAAAGTGATGATGATGCAACAAATCCAGAAAACCTCCATTTAGCTCTTGATGATTTAGCCCATTATAAGTCGATTATCGAATATAAGTATCGTAAATATTTAGATGAAAAATATACGAACTTACTTTTACAGAAAATTTCAATGTTAGAACATGAAATTAAAGTAAAGTTAGTTTCTTCGGTGCATAAAGTAGTAGAGAATATGCCATTTATAGAAGAAGATGTGAAGGAATTAGAAGAAGTAAAAGGAAAAAGCCGTTAGGACT
>CAPHZB010000087.1 GCA_948629335.1 uncultured Bacilli bacterium | reverse complement strand
ATCTTTGAAAATTTATCAATATTAGTTATTCTAGCATTTCAGTGCTCTTATAGACATATTTTAAATTTTGCGAATTGAAGATTTTCCAAGAAAAAGGGTTTCTTATTTATCCGATGCATTGTATAATGGTAATGGTGATAACATGGAAGAGGCAGAAAAGAAAATTATAGAGATTATAGATACACTTAGACCTTATCTTATTAATGATGGTGGCGATATCGAATTTGTAAGATATGAAGATAATATTGTCTATATTAAAATGATGGGTTCATGTGCGGACTGTATGATGATGGACTTCACATTAAAAGATGGAATTGAGTTTGCTATTAAAGAGGAAATCCCAGAAGTTTTAGAAGTTCGAAACGTAGATGAAAGTTCCGAAAATGAAAAAATGTAGAATTCAAAGGAATGCCTACATTTTTTTTAGCCATGAAATATAGGGAACTGTCATATAATTCGAAAGTTCATTATAAATCTCCCTAAGAAGTTGGTCATAGTTTTTACTTTTTTCGATAATCTCTTTTAAAGGTTCATCACTTTTTTGATTATCCATAATTTCTTCATAAACATCAAAATAAAAGGATGGAAATAACATTCTTATAAAAAATAACATTCTATCATAATTTGATAAGGAAGGGCTTCGTAAATACATTGAAATTTCCATTAAAATATTCCCTTTTTTTATGTAAAGTGATTTAAAATATTCAGCACTATCTCGTACCTTTACATCCTCAATTAAATTAAATGGGTCATATAAATCGTAAAATGTGCTGGTGCATTTAATACGTTTATGAGAGAGAATCGTTTGTTCTTCTGCATCAAAGTAGGTATTAAATAAAGCAATCCCTACTTCAGCAAGTCCAATATAATAAGCAAAGCTTTCACGAATAACAGGATATTTCACTCCAAATTGACTCATTTGGTATTCAAAATAGTCAATTTTTTCACTCCATAAATCGCTCCATCTTCTACTTTTAGATGGCTTTGAAAAAGGAATGTACATTAACTGATTTTGAAATTCTTCTAAAATGGGAAGAGAAATTTCCTCTTTTTCATCTACATAATATTTTAATAAAACATATTTCTTTTGGTCAAAAACAACAGAGTATTCATTAGTAATTGTTTTTACAATTTGATGAGTATAAATTCCCCTTTCCAAAAGTTCCATCATAAAGTGGTACACTTGATCAATCGCAATATTAGACACTTCTTGCAGTCTATATTTTTCATTTTTAACAATAAAGGTATAATAATGACTAGATTGGTGAATATCGATTGGTTCTAATTGATAATAATAGCTGATTAGATTTCTCATATATTCACCCCAATTTATCTTATGCACATCAAAAGAAAAAAAGTAACATTTCTGTTACTTTTCTGTTTTCATCTATTTTCTTTCTTGCAATTAAATATCACTACTCATTGCTTTAATTGATTCTAGTTTACCGCGATATTCTACTAATTTTTTTCGTAAAATATTATTCTCTTCTTTTAATTTAAAAGTAATTACCTTATACTCTTCCAATTCCTTCTGTAACATTACACTTTTATCACGATATTCACTACTTGGAGTACTGTTTACTCGAACGGGTTTTACTCTTGGTTCCTCTTTTCTAAAAGGCGTAAAATCCTCTGTATAAGTATTCTTAATGTTGCCTCCAATACTTTCCATAAAAGAATCGCTACTTTTTTCTTCTCGAATAGGATCCTCAATAATCTCCTCTCGAATCTCAACGCGTGGCTCTTCGTATATGATTTCTTCCACCACAGATTTTTTTAATTTAAATATACGTGTATCCGTTTCCATTATCTCATTTAAAGAAGACATATTCAAATCCCTAAATGATGAAACTCTTCCACTTTTAATTTCTTTTACTACTTTCTGAATAATCTCTTTAATATGTGTCCAATCATCTTCAGAAATGAATTGTTCCTCTCCATTTCTTATTTTTTTTAAATACAATTTAACATATTCATCTTTATCTATTTCTCCTAGTGTATAGATAAAGTAATTAGCATCTTCATAATTAAAGTAGCGAATTTTAAAAGCTTCTGTTTCATGACCACGGTTATCCATAACATAAACTTTTTCCATGTTATCTACCCTCTTTTATTCTGTTACCATTATAACACGCAATATCCTTCTTCACAAGCTTTTTTTTCAATTCTAATTGAAATAGGAAAAAATAAGCCCTATTGCTGAAAGCTCATTTTTTAAATAATTTTATTTTTAATATTTAATACAGTATAACACAGATGTATTCGTTGGGCGTGATGTATAGGTACTACTTGTAGTATTAACAACATTTGTGAATATAGTTCCAAATTTTAATATGGATGCTACTTTATTTTCAGAATCTACGTTTTTATATTCGTGTAATAATTCTTTAGTAGAATTGGTGTTTGCATATCTAGCACCTAAATTATCGTGTGAACCCTGTATATAGGGTTGCTCTGTTGGGTCTTGGTGTACACCGACTTCTGCCCCATTTCCTGAATTAGCATGGTTATTAGTACCTGTTCCACGTAAAAATTCGCCCTTTAAATCTGGTACTGCAAAAGTAGATAATCCATCTCCACCAAAGTGATTATAGCTTCCAAATTCTGTTTTAATTTGTTCAGCAAGCTTTGGATATTCACTTATATTATAAGTTGTCCCATCACAAGATAAATAACCTTCAGGAGGATTCTTGCCCATATAGGAAACGACTACCCCAACAGGGGTTGTATCTTTCTTTGTTCCGATTTCTCCTGTTTCTTCATCAATTTCACAGTCCTCTTTTTGGACGGTCACTCTTGTTTCAGATACAGTTTTACATGCACAATACTTGTTACTACATATAGCTATTGCTGTATCCCCATTCGCATTGATTTGTAACTTTCCCGTTTTCGGCATAGAACCTTTGAATGCTAGAGCTTCTTCTTTATTTTTTACATTTACGAATTTACCACCTATAATTTCAAAATTAATTCTCTCAGAACTTTCTTCACTACCTCCAGGTAGTACATGATCCACATAAAAAACATTTCCTGCTTCTATAATTCCATAAGCAGAATCTTCTAAAGCACCTTTTTCTGCCCGATTAATAATGGATATAATAGATGCTGTTGCGATTAATGCAATAACTGCGAGTATAACGATAACTGCGAGTAATTCAATTAACGTAAATCCAGTTTTTCCTTTTTTCATATCTACACTCCCCATATTCTACTTTTATATTATCTCTTTTCTTTCCTAATTTTGTCAACCCTATTGCCTCCAAAAAAGTGTAAATTTAGGGCCCAATCTATATAGATATTACCTTATAGCATAATAAAATCCATCTAAACTACCTTACAATCAAGAATAAATTCAATTAGAAAATCCCCCACCTCTTCAATCATACCTAAATTTCCTCCACTAAAAAAGATTTTATTCCTAAACTGGCTAGGAAATAAAATCATTCCTCATGTACGATTTTTTCAAGTTCATCAATAGATAAAGATGTTGCTTCACTAATCTGATTTATAGGAATTCCTATTTTAAGTAGATTACGTGCTATTTCTATTTGGCTCTCTAGTTTGCCTTTTTCTTCTCCTTTTACCATCCCTTCCTCAATTCCCTTTTTGACACCCTCTTCTATACCTTCCATCCTAGCACTCTTTATTTGGGTATTTCTAATTTTCTTATCCACTTTCT
>CAPHZB010000086.1 GCA_948629335.1 uncultured Bacilli bacterium | reverse complement strand
AGTAGTTATTTTATTTTGATGAAAACTGGTTATTTTAGTGTGCAAATTTATAATTAAATTGGACATAATAAAAAATATAGATTAAAATAAAGTGCAAAAAACCAAGCACTTTTTTGCTTGGTAGAAAGTAGATGAAGGAAAAAGAAAGAAGAAGTTGCGCCTTCTCCTTTCGATAGTTTTAATTGCCCTTCATCAAGGCAATTACTATGATAGTTTTATTTCCTTCAAAAATCAAGTCTAATTTTCAAAAAATTTTAAAAATATATCAAAAAACAATCAATTTTGGTGTCTTAGAGTGTCCTTGTTGCCATTCGAAAGAATATATCTTATGGGGAACCTATAAACGCGGTGTTTCCTATATAAAAGAACAAAGGGTATATTCCGAAGTGATTACCATCCAAAGAGTTCGATGTAAAAGTTGTGGTCATACGCATGCTCTCTTACCTTTTGGCATCGTTCCCTATAAACAATTAACTGATGAAGTTTTAATTTTACTTTTGTTAGATAAATTCGAAGATAATATATTTTCAGATGATGTTGTTTTAAAATATAAAAGACAATATCTTACATATCATTATCCACATCTTTCAACCATGTTACAACTAACTAACGCCAAAGATATATTGAACCAGCTAGAAAAAGATAAATATAACATATTATCAAAATATATCAAAGTACATCGAAAGTGTTTTATGCAAATTAAATTGGGGATAATTGGTTTATGCCCCTCTTAAGAGGGGCACCAACATACGATATCCCTACCAATTTAAATCCTCTCTGTTAAAATAAGAAACGGAAAGGAGATTTTATGGAAAAAAGACAAGAAAAAGGTATTTTTCGTTTTAGTATCATCGCCCCTCTTGTAAATGGAACGCATGGTTTTGATTCTACTGAAGATTACCTTAATTTTGCTTCGTCTAAAATGTACGAATTTGATGGAAAGCAAAAACAATTTAGTAAAAGTTGTATTCGTTCTTGGTATACAAACTATAAAAAATATGGAATTGAAGCTTTAGAAGGAAAAACAAGATGTGATTTTAAAGATTCTAGAAAATTATCTTTAGAAACGACAGACCGAATCGCAGAATTAAGGCGTACTTTCCCTAAAATAACAGGTGTCGCTATTTATAAGATTTTAATAGAAGAAGGTTATATTTTAAAGAAAGATGTTTCTTTATCTACGATACACCGTTACCTAAACAAAAACAACTTAAAAGCTAAGGAAGTATGTAATACAGAAAGACGAATGTTTGAAATGGAGCATGTGAATGATTGCTGGCAAGCCGATACCTCTTATGGGCCATATCTTCTAATAGATAAGAAAAAATATCGTACTTTTATTATCATGTTTATTGATGATAAATCAAGAATGATTATGGGATATGATATCTTTTTAGAAGATACTGCTGTGAACATGCAAAGTGTATTTAAAAATGCAATTAAAACCTATGGAAAGCCTAAAAGACTATTTGTAGATAATGGAGGACCGTATGATAACAAACAGTTATCTTACATCTGTGCTTCGTTAGGTATTGAACTGATTCATGCGAAGCCATATACCCCTGAAGCGAAAGCTAAACAGGAAAGACTTTTTCGAACGATTAAAGATGGATGGATGAATTGTACGAATTGGAATGCGTTTAAGAATTTAGAAGATATTCGGGGAAGTTTATCAGAATTTTTATATAAGGAATATATAAATAAAAAACATTCGGTAACTAAAGAGAGTCCAAATGAAAGATGGCATCAAGAATTTAAAAACATTATCTTTTTGGAGGAAGATAAGATTGAAGAATCTTTTCTACATCGTGAATCTCATAAAGTAAGAAACGATCGAACGATTAAATTTAAAAATGAATTCTATGAAGTTCCTTTTGAATATGTTGGAAAAACAATAGAAACTAGATATTATCCTAAAGATTTAGAAGTTCTATATTTGTATGAAGGAAAAAACCGAATCTGTGAAATAAAAAAGGTAGATAAAATTTCCAATAGTAAAAGTAAAAGAAAAAATAGTATCGACTATTCTCTTGCCATCAATGATGAAAGAGATGTTATAGAGAGGACGAATTAGAATATGTATCAAAGTTACTATGGAATGAGTTGTAATCCATTTTTAAAGGAAGTGGATACCCTAAATTCTTTTGAAAGTAAAGATTTCAAAGAACTCCTAAATAGGTTTCGATATCTTACTGAAATTAAAGGTATAGGAGTATTTACAGGGAATTCTGGCCTGGGTAAAACATTTACTTTAAGATGCTATGTGAGAAGTCTTAATGTTGATTTATATAAAGTCGTGTATATTTCAGCGACCAAAGATATGACCATATTTGATTTTTTTAAGGAAATAGGGTCAGCCTTTAATATCGATGTAGGTTCCTGTTATAAAACTGAAATGTATCATAACATTCAAAAAGAAATCGTACTACTAGTAGAACAAGAAAAGAGACAACCAGTGATTATAATAGATGATTGTCAGAATTTATGTAGGGAAATAATACATCAATTGAAGGTTTTATATGAATACGAAATGGACAGTAAAGATTATATTAGCCTAATTTTAGTTGGGAAACCAGAACTGAGGGTAGAACTATCAAAAAATGTATACGATTATCTGAAACAAAGAATAGTAGTGAATTATAAGTTAAATGGATTATCACGTGAAGAGGTAAAAGAGTATGTAGAGTCGCGTTTAAAATTGGCGAATGTAGACCATGAGTTATTCACAGAAAATGCCATGAATGCATTATATTCATGTAGTAAATCATCGCCTAGAAGGCTGAATACATTAATACTAAATTGTTTACTACTAGGATATCAAAAAAAGATGTCAATAATAGATGCAGAAATAGTAATGTGTGCGAAAGGAGAAATGGATTTAGAATGAGAAGTTACCACGAACATGTTTTTGAAGAAATAGTGAAAATGATAGTTGATAATTTAGAACTACTATACAATTATAATGATGGGGCTTTAATAAATATTAGAAAATATTGTCTTGAAAGAGTGCATAAAAAATATACACCACTTGATTATATAACACTGATCTACTTTACGGAAGAAGCTTTAGCCGAACTTATAAATACTGAATTCTTATATGATTTTAGAGATATTGAGTAGTCCAATATCTCTATTTTATTTTACATCTCTCTATACATAGTAAAGTTAGTTCTATAGATTTTCTACAAATTAATTTGACGATTTTAGTTCAGATTAATTTGCGTATCTATAAAAAAAATAAAATGCATTTGCGCACTTTATTTCAACAAATAGAATATAGATTAAAAAATCAATGAATCCTACTTTTTTATAAAATCACTTTTCCTGAATCTATTCATGAAACAACTTTCACATAAAAATAGGTTACCATTTTCTTTATTCTATCATATACTCCATTTATACTACCTTACTTAGATAAAGTTCCTTTTTTTCATTTTTCTTTTATTTATCTATTTTAAAAAACATCGACAATTTCTACATCATAGTTTCCATTTGGACTCATAACGGTAACCACTTCGCCTTTTTTGTGTCCAAGAATTGCTTTTGCAAGTGGAGATTCATTTGAAATCCTATTTGCAAATGGATCTGCTTCTTGACTACCAACAATAGCATATTCATCCATTTCATCATCTTCTACATAGCGTACTTTTACGCTACATCCAATAGAAACTTTTCCATTTTTAGATTCTTCAATCACAATTGCATTTTCAATCATTGCTTCTAATTGAACAATCTTTCCTTCCACTTCTCTTTGTGCTTCACGAGCTGCATCATACTCTGCATTTTCTGATAAATCACCAAGTGCTCTTGCATCACGAAGTAAATCAATAACCTCTGGTCTTCTTGTCGTTTTTAAATATTCTAATTCTTCTTTTAAGTCTTTAAGTCCTTCTTCTGTTAAGTAAACTTCTTTTCCGTTTGCCACACTATCTCCTCTTTCTCGTTTTCAAACTCCTAACATACTACCACAAACTTACAGGCTTTGTCAATTTAAAATTTCAAATTTTTTTACTCACAAAAATTTTATCCAATTTCATTTTAATTTGATCTTTGTTAAATGGTTTTGCAATATAATCTGTAAATCCCTCTTTTATATATTTTTCTTTCG
>CAPHZB010000085.1 GCA_948629335.1 uncultured Bacilli bacterium | reverse complement strand
TCTAGCATTTCAGTGCTCTTATAGACCTATTTTAAATTTTGCGAATTGAAGAAAATAATTTTATTGTATAATTTTGCCTTTGTATTCTTTAAAATTTAAATGTGACTTGGAAATGTTTAAAAAATGACCATTTTCTCCCTAGGGACATTACGCCCTTCTTACCTAATATTCTTGTTTGTTTTCATAGTAGTAACACTAGATTAGGGAAAATTTCTGAAAAAAATATATATTTTCTATCTAAACATGATGATTCTATGGTATAATATAGTTATTTAGTGCAATTTTGTTCAACTATTTTATGAATTGGAGTGTGATTTATGAGTAATGATGCAGAAATAAGGGGAAAAATATTAAAAATTATAGTTGCTTCAGATTATATTAAGGGTAGAAATTATGATTCCTCTTTTGTGAAACAAAGTGAAAAAATCATATATAACAATCAGGTGCAATATCGTTTTAATGTTTTATCAGAAAGTTTTTCAAATACACGCTATCATGTCTGGATAACGTTAAGTGAGGATGGGGCAGTTTTAAGCACAAGTTGTGATTGTTTACAGTTTGATAAGTCAAAGAGTTGTAAACATGTTGGAGCCTGCCTCTGGCATTATCGAGATGAATTGTTTAAGGAGAAAACTAAATCGCCTCAGGAACAATTAACACAGAATATATTTGATTATTTAAGGCAAATGAATGAAAAAACAGGCAAATCAACTATTAACAAAAAGGTTAATTTTGAGGTACATTTAACGGCAGATAACTTTTATCCTTATTATGGGAACCAAATAGAGGTTAGCTTTAAAATAGGTATAGATAAAATGTATATTTGTAGGGGAACCAAAGCTAAAAATCTTTTAGATGCTATTTATAATGGAAAACAATTAATTATTAGTAAAAATTTTACACTTAATATGGAGGAACAATTTCTTTCTAAAGAGGAGGAAGAAGTTGCCCATTTTCTATACGAAACATATGATCATGGATATACTTATTATGGGAGTAGTGGCTTAACTTTAAGCGGTGGTACTGTTAAACAATTTTTGAAGATTCTAACTGGGAAACGTTTTTTCTTAAATGATTACTTAATTTCTGAACAAAAGGATGAATTTCCAGTTACTACCATTTTGGAAAAAGTGGATGATAAATATAGTGCAAGACTAGAAGAGTTAGACAAGCTCCAAATTATTACACATGATTTTGAATATGTACAAATGGAAAATATTTTATATCATGTACCAAAAAAATCACGCAACCTTCTACAACTTTTATTTGGTCAACATGTAAATGAATTAAAATTTGATGTTAATAATCTGGAATTGTTTAAAGAATGTGTGCTTCCACTTGTTAAGGATAAAATACAAGTAGATTCTTCTGTTCCTGACATCATTATTACGGGGACACCTGATGTAAAAATCTATTTTGATTTATATGAGGATTTTATTGCTTGTAATCTTAAATTTATTTATGGGGAAGAAGAAATTGACTATTTAGATGAAAAAGTGACCAAAGTTGTACGAGATGATTCTTATGAACAAGAGGTAGCAAATAAAGTATATGGTTATGGTTTTTTAGTAGAGAATAATAAAATGATTCTAACGGAACTAGATTCTATTGTTTACTTTTTAGAAGAGGGATTAAAACAGATTGCAGAGGAATATGAAATTTATACAACGGAAAAATTAAAGAATGTAGGAGTTGTTAAAAAGACAAGTATTTCAAGTACATTTTCTATTGGAAAAGATAATATTATGAGTTATTCTTTTGATCTAGGTAATATTGATTCAAAAGAGATAGAAAAAATATTTGCTTCTATGGAAAGAAAAAAGAAGTATTATCGTTTAAAGTCGGGTGATATTTTAGCGCTCGAGGAAAATCAAAATCTTATAGAGTTTAAAGAATTGGCGGAAGATTTAGAATTAAAAGAGAATTCCTTAGAGGAAGGGGAGATTTCTAAATATAAAGCCATTTATTTGGATAGTTTAAAAGCAAATAGTCATATGAAAATCCAAACAAATAATTTATTTAAGCAATTGATAAGTGATTTCTATGCTTACAAAGACAGTAAAATCTCTCTTACTACGAAGGATAAAAAATTGTTAAGGCCCTATCAAGTTGAAGGAGTTAGATGGTTATATACACTTACAAAAACAGGATTTGGTGGTATTTTAGCAGATGAAATGGGATTAGGAAAATCGATTCAAACCATTTACTATATTAAGGAAATGTTAAAAGAGAATGCTGAGTATAAATTTTTGATTGTTGTGCCTACTTCTTTGGTATATAATTGGGAAAATGAATTTAAAAAATTTGCCCCTGATATGAATTATAAGATGGTAGTTGGAATAAAAAGTAAACGGCATGAGGAAAACATAGAAGCTGCCAATATCTTAATTACAACGTATGGTTTACTTCGAGAAGATAAAGAACTTTATCAAGATATTTGTTTTAAAACAATGATTATTGATGAAGCTCAAAATATAAAAAATGTAAATACTGAAGTGACAAAAACAGTAAAAGCCATAAAAGCAGAAACAAAATTTGCTTTAACAGGAACACCGATTGAAAATTCTATTTCTGAATTGTGGAGTATTTTTGATTATATTATGCCAGGTTATTTAGGAAATATTAAAAGTTTTGAATCAAAATATAAGATTTCTGATATTGAAGGGGATAGTCAAAAATTAAATATTTTAAATAGATTAATTCAACCATTTCTATTACGTAGGTATAAAAAAGATGTTATAAAGGATTTGCCTGATAAAATAGAGAACAACATTTATGTAGAACTAACAGATTTACAAAAACAGTTTTATTTAAAAGAGTTAGAAAGAGTGAATGAAGAAATGGATTCTATTTTAGAAACTGGTGGTCTTTCAAAAGCAAGATTCTTAATTTTACAATTGTTAACAAAATTAAGACAAATTTGTATAGACCCTAAAATTTTATATAAAAATTATGAGGGTGGTAGTGGCAAAATGAATGAATTTGTTCATGTTGTAAAAACAAGTGTTCAAAATGGACATAAGATATTGGTTTTTACAAGTTTTAGGGATGCTCTTTCTTTAGCACAGAAAAGGCTTGATGAAGAAGGAATTACTTCTTATGAAATTGACGGCAGTACATCAAGTAAAAAGAGAATGGAACTTGTTGAAAGATTTAATGAAGATGAGACGAGTGTTTTCTTTATTATGTTGAAAGCAGGAGGTACAGGACTTAATTTAACAGGGGCAGATGTTGTTATTCATTTAGATTTATGGTGGAATCCACAGGCAGAGAATCAAGCAACAGATAGAGCACACCGTATTGGGCAAAAAAATGTTGTTGAAGTAATTAAATTTATTTCAAAAGGAACGATTGAAGAAAAAATATTGGATTTGCAAAATAAAAAGAAACTTCTTTCTGATAAATTGATTGATACAAATACAGATGCGAAGGCTTTTTCCAAATTAACAGAAAACGATATAAAAGAATTGTTAAAGGTAGGTAGCAAATAGTTTTAGGTGGATATTCGTATTTATTCTAGAGCATATGCTACTCTTTTTTGTTTATCAAACGGATATGGGTTCATTTCTTGTTGCTGAATACCCCATTATGGTATATAATGAAATTAGGTGATAACATGAAAAATAAAAAAGCGTATATAAGAAGAATGAATGTAATTGCAGGACAGATTACTGGAATTAAGAATATGATAGAGGAAGAGAGAACTTGTAATGATATTATGGTTCAGATTTCGGCATTAGATCGATCATTAAAAAGTTTAGGAAATGAAATATTTAAGGATTATTTATCGACTACTCTTGTAGAGGAAATCAAGAAAGATAATCTGGAAGTGTTAGATGGGGTAATTGATTTATGCAATATGATTAAATAAAAAGAAAAATTGAAGTGAAATGTCACTTTTTTTGAGTTTAAATAAGAATGTGGTGTGGAAGAAAGAACATGGTTTGTGCCATTTTAAAATTTATAAACGTAGAGGTTTTAAATGTCATCTAGAATAAAGAGAACTTTGGTAATTCGTTTATAAAAAAGGAGATTTTTCTGCAAAATGAGAAGAATTTATTTGTTTATAGTAAGAACTAAGAATTTAGCTAATTTTAGGACAAATATATAGCAACAAGGAGATGTGATAATTTTTTTTAGTGATTGCCATATTATTATGTCAATAGTTTTTGAAAATGTCTTAAAATTTTTTAAATATACGCGGGAAAA
>CAPHZB010000084.1 GCA_948629335.1 uncultured Bacilli bacterium | reverse complement strand
CAGCTTTAAGAGAGCGAGAAAGCCCACGGTTTCAATCGTGGGATGAAAGCGATATGTTAAAAAATCTGAATTATTTTCGTATATATATAGTTTCAACGTACGAAAGTACGGTATGTTAATTATAATGTCCTAAATGTGCTGAAAGAAACAAAGCAAAAGATAGACAGTACAAATGTTCTAACTGTGGTCACACAGACCATAGAGATATAGTCGGTGCTAAAAATATTATTCACGCACCTGTACTTGATGGTCATAGTCAAGTAGCCTAGTTAACTATAAGTTCTGAACTAGGATGGGGTATTGGCATACCCCTTATCTTTAGGCAAGTACAAACTAGAAATAGATGCGTACGGTTTTGTACTAAAGAATCCCATTGCTTTAGCTGTGGGAGTGTCAAAAAGATATAGCAACTCAACAATATAGTGTCAGCCTATCACGGAGCTATAAGAAGAGGATAGAACATTTAGAAAAGTATTGTGAATTAGGTATAGAAGTAATTGCTAAAAAGAAAATAATAAATGCTGATACCTTAAAAGAGTTATTATTAAATAAATACCAAGATAGAAATATTCACAAGCATTGGTACGATTTAAAGCCTGAGGATATAGAGTATTTTGAAAAAGAAATGTACGAAGATGAATTGATTCATAAAGTAAATGAGCTTAAGGGATTGGTTCATGAAGAAATACAATGTGGTATATGCAAAGAAAAAGTTAATAATTTAGCAAGGTTACATGTCTATTATGATGTAGTACATAGGAAGTATGTTTGTTCTAAGATGTGTATGGATAAGCATATAATCGAAAATGAAAAAAACATAATCGTTGACAATATATAAAACACACGATAATATACAATAAAACAATACAAACTATATTATATATCAAGGAGATGTTCTTATGCGTATATTAGAGGATGTAAAACAATTAGAGAGTATATTAGAGAGGTTAGTGGACGATACAAGTGAACTACCAAGAAACGAGAAAGAATACAAAGAATATGAAGAAGCAGAAAGAATACTAAGGGATATTATAGATAGAAGAGACTTACCAATAGCACTAGAACATACGAAGCACTCACAACAAGATTATTGGGGTTAATTAAGATACACCTACTACTTATGTAATAGGTGTATTTTTTTATGGGGTTATCAAATATTAAGGCTAAATGATATTGCAAACTACCTACCCTATTTTAGATGTAATCACAGAAGCGGTTATTAGGCTCATATTAGTTAATTATCATTAAAGAGTACCAAATACATATTGATAATTAAAATAGCTAATATAAGGGCAATATGAAGCTTATAGAATAAACAGTATTTAATATGCTTTTATAATACAAGATAAACAAAGCAAATATAACCTGTGAATAATATATAAGGATAAGGACTTGATAAGCAATAATAATACTTAATTTATATATAAGGTGTATGTGCGTATTTTACGCATATAATATAGGTCTTATAAATACATATTAAAAAAACATACACTTTTACGTTTATCATAGTTCCATTTTTGGAACTCTTATGTTATAGTATATTTAACATAAAAATTAAGTTCCAATTATGGGATTAGCTTTATAAGCTTACTTGCAAAAGGGATTAAAAGAATATATTTTAAAAAAAGAAAAATTTAAACCAAATTGTTAAATAAAAATACATTGGAGGTTATCAAAATGGCAAATCCAAATAGACAAAGAAAACTTACACTGGCACCAACAAAAAGTACTATATTATTGAAATGGATAGTTGAAGAATTAGATTGGAAGAAAATCTCTGAATCGTTAGATAAGTCTAGAACGAGTGCTTTTAGAATAAAGAAACAAATAGCGGATTTACACGAAACTGAAAAAGCGTTTGATGTATTAGCACAAGTGTTTACGATAGCAGAGTTAAATACTCTTATAGATTTATACAATCATTATTTAGAAAATCCTGAAGAGTTTAGTACTAATACAAGAAAGACTTCAGCAGAAACAAGAGAAGAAGAATTGCAAAAACAGAAAGAAAAAGCAGAAGCAGAAATGAGACGAATGGGTATTAAATCAAAAGTAGATATTACTACAGAACTATCGGAAGATTCAGGAAAAGAGGAACCTAAACAGGATAAAGGTGCTAAAAAACCGAATAAGTCGAACAAAAAAGAGCAAACAACAGACGGAAAACAAACGGCAACATCACAAAAGCAAACGAAATCGAAAGAAAAGAAGGAAAAAAGTGTTAATAGCGAGAAAGACGAATCCAAAAAGCCTGAAGAATCTAAGGAACAAGCTACTAAAAAGGATAGACGTGTAGTCAAAACGAAAGAGCAAGAACAAAAAGAAAAAGAAGCACAAAAAGTTCGTGAAAATCACCAGAAAATAATGAATAAATGGGAAAACAAATTTGGTAAAAAAGGATAGTGAGTGATTATGGTTAGTGAATGGAATTATACAATCGAATTACCGCCTATACCTACTCCACGCCCGAACTTTAAAAAGGAAGGTACTCAATCAGTAACTTACTATTCTGAAGAATATCAAAAGTATTTAGAAAACGTGAGTAACGTATTAATAAACGATAAAGCTTTAAACGATAATTTTTTTGAAGTTATGGCTTCTAAAATGGGCGTAAAAGCAGAAGTAATATTTTATGTACAAGCACCAAAAAGTCAGAAATCCATAACAAATATCATGAGAACAACGGCACCAGATATTGATAACTTAATAAAGGCATCATTAGATAGCGTATTTAACGGTTTGAAGACTAAAGATAGTCGTATAGTGATGATATCAAGTGCTAAATTTCAAGAGTTAGAAAATCCTAGAACAGAGATTAGATTTAAAGGTATAGGAATGGATGATGAATCTTTACTTGAAGAGTTTGCAGAAGAGGAAGTAAATCGCAATAAGGAATGGAGGTTTGTTATTAATCAACCTCCTATGGCTACACCAAGACCTGATTTCACAGTAACTAAAGATGGTAGAACCATCACATACTACCCAGATAAATACAAAAAATATATGCAGAACGTACAAGAACAATTAACTAAAGAAATGCTATTAAACGATAAATTCTTTGAAGTTATGGCTTCTAAAATGGGCGTAAAAGCCGAATTAATATATTATGTTCAAGCACCAAAAAGCCAAAAGAAGTTAAAAAATATTATGAGGACAACGGCACCTGATATCGACAACTTGATAAAAGCCACTTTAGACAGTATTTTTAAAGGCTTGAAAATCAAAGATAGCCGAATAGTGATGATAAATGCAGTTAAATTTCAAGAGTTAGAAAATCCTAGAACAGAGATTATTTTAAAAGGAGTTGGTGAATGATGACAACTAATTTATCAAAGTTTGAAACTATCGAAAAAGATATGCAGAGAGCAGTACCACTAATGATAAAGTACTTAGATGCTTTAGAAGAGTATAACGATGTAAGGTTAGAATATAGACGAGAACACAGAAAAATTAAGAAAGAACTTGCTAATATATCGCAATTATTAGATGAAAATAACGAAAAAACGGCAATAAAACGGGAATTTAATACATTATTTACAGAAAGATATGAACAATTCGCAGATTATGCCCTGAATAGAGAAGGAAAAAATGATATATATCGTAAAACTAAGGGTTTTGCTGAAAAGATAAAAAAATTAGGGTATGAAAACGAAAGCGAAAGACTTAAACAGGCTTTAAGTGACATGACTAAAGAGAAAAAGAAGAGACCAAGCACAAAACGACTGTTAAACGTATTAAAACCAGTAAAAAGTAATAGATTAGACTATTTCGAATCAGGGAACTATAACTCTCACTCATATAGCTTAAATGTAGCTTATTCTGATGCCATAGCATACGCTAGAAGGGCTATTTTAGAAGAAAGAGGATATCAAGGTACTTACAACGCTTTTTCTGACCTTATACAGGCATATGATGAATTAGCTAACTATATGTATGACCGCTTCTATCAGTTAGGAGGAACGCCTTATAACTATCATGGTCATGAAAATAGATAAATAAAAAAAGGGTCGCATACCAACAAAAATGTGGCTCTTTTTTTATGGTGAAAAATAAACGAAAAACCTCGCAAAAAACTTTCGAATATCCACGCAAAAACACGAGAACTTATGAAAATCCAACGAAAAATACAGAAAACAAGCACACGAATAAATTCGAACAGTTCCAAAAATGAGACGATTATATACAAGCGCCTTAGGTAGTACCAAAATTGAGACGACCAAACAACTGCTATGGGCTA
>CAPHZB010000083.1 GCA_948629335.1 uncultured Bacilli bacterium | reverse complement strand
GCCTTAAATGTTATAATTATTTATTTACACTACTATTGGGCTGTAAATACTAACATAAGATACGCTGATTTTTTTTCATTTTTCATTAAAAATCTGGATAAAGTAAAAGACTATGTGTTATAATAGAAAACAATTTGAAAAAGGAGGAAGTACATGAAAAATAATTTACCTGTTGTTATTTTAAAAGGCGTTGTTCTTCTTCCAAACTGTGATATACGGCTTGAGTTTGATAATGATTATCATAAAAGTATCTTAGATGTTTCTGAACTATTTCATGATAATCAAGTATTAGTTGTCGTTAAAGAAAATGAATTAGAAGAAACAGATGATGTAAAAAAGTTACCAAAAATTGGTGTTATTGCAAAAATTAGTCATAAGATAGAATTACCTAATGGAAAAATTAGATTGATTTTAACAGGAATAAAAAGAGCAAAGGTAATAGAATATTTAACGTATACCGAAACAAATAAAATGTTGGAGTCTATTACACAAGAAATTTCTTTTGAGAAGATTGAAAAGCAAAAAGAAGAATTTTATATAAAAAAATTACAAGAAGAAGTAAAAAATTATATTGAACTTGTTCCTTATGCAAGTAATAGTATTCTTTCTTCTTTTACAAATGATTCTACTTTAGAAAATTTGACTGATATTGTTGCTTCAAACCTATCTATCTCTAAGGAAAGAATGCTCCTCTTTTTGGTAGAAGAAAAAGCGACTTCCCGTTTAGAGATGATTCTAGCGGATATATATTTAGAAAAGGAAAGTTTTAAACTTGAAAAAGAGTTGGATGCAAAGGTAAGAAAAACACTAGATGAAAATCAAAGAGAATTTCTTTTAAAAGAAAAATTAAAAAATATTAAACAAGAATTAAAAGAGACAACTGTTAAAGATGATGAAGTTACTTATTTAAAGGAAAGGTTGGAAAATGTAAAGGCAAATGCACAAGTAAAAAAAAGGTTACATGATGAGATTCGGAGATTTGAAGCTATGTCACAATTATCTCCTGAAGTAAATATTGTTCGAAATTATATTGATTGGCTTTTAGATTTACCATGGGAAGAGGAAACCATCGATAATGATGATTTAAAAGAAGCACGTTCCATTTTAGATAAAACTCATAGTGGTCTTGATAAAATAAAAGAACGGATTATTGAATATCTCGCCGTAAAACAAATGAAGGGAAATTTAAAAAGCCCCATTCTTTGCTTGGTAGGTCCTCCTGGAGTCGGAAAGACATCTCTTGCATTCTCTATTGCTGAGGCAATGAACCGAAAATTTGTAAAAATATCAGTGGGAGGCATTAATGATGAAGCGGAGATCATTGGACACCGTAGGACCTACCTGGGTTCATCTCCTGGACGAATTATACAAGGTATCAAGAAATCCAAAAGTAAAAATCCTGTTTTTTTAATTGATGAAATTGATAAAATGACAAGAGATTATAAAGGAGATCCTGCAAGTACACTCTTAGAAATACTCGATCCTGAACAAAATAAATATTTTAGTGATAATTATATAGAGGAAGAATTTGATTTATCTAAGGTTATATTTATTACAACTGCGAATTATGTAGAACAAATTCCAGATGCTTTAAGAGATCGTTTAGAGGTTATTTATTTATCTGGTTATACAGAATATGAGAAATTAGTTATAGCGAAAGATTATTTACTCCCAAGAATTTGTAAAGAACATGGTGTCAATGTAGAAGGAATTAAAATCAGTGATGACTGTATTTTAAAAATTATTCGTTCTTATACAAGAGAAAGTGGCGTTCGTGAATTAGAAAGACAATTAGCTAAAATTGTTCGCAAAATTGTAACAGGGTTAGTCATTAAGAAAATGATTGTAAATAAATATATTATTGACAACAAAAAGATAGAGGAATTTTTAGGAAAAGAAATATATTACTTTTCTAGAAAGGAAAAGGTAAGTGAGGTAGGCGTTGTTAACGGACTTGCTTATACGTATTATGGTGGGGATGTTCAAAAAATAGAAGTGACATATTTTAAAGGAAAGGGTAATTTAGTTTTGACAGGATCTATGGGAGAAGTGATGCGAGAAAGTGCATTAATTGCCTTAGATTACATCAAGGCAAATTATAAAAAGTTTAATATTTCCTATTCCTTATTAGAAGAAAATGATATTCATATTCATTTTCCTGAAGGAGCAGTAAAAAAAGATGGTCCAAGTGCAGGAATTGCTCTTACAACAGCCCTTATTAGTGCCTTTACAAAACAGAAAATAAGTAGGAAAGTGGCTATGACAGGGGAAATTACTTTGCATGGGAAAGTGTTAAAAATTGGGGGATTAAAGGAAAAAACAATAGGAGCACATCGAAATGGAATTAAAGAGATTATTATTCCTCATGATAATCTGGTTGACCTAGTGGATATTCCAGAAGAAGTAAAAAAAGACATTACGTTTATTCCTGTTAAACAGTATAAGGAAGTATATGGATATGTCGTAGAAGAAAAGGAGCAGGTATATGAACAATAAGGAAAATCAGAACGTGTTAAGACATCTATACTATATATATTTTACAGAGTATCTTCTTTTTTCTAAGCAATATAAGAAAATTTTAGAAGAGGGTTTACTGGATGTAGATCTTGCAGATGGATATCTTTATGAGCTCTGTTGTTTTGTAAATCAAATAGATGATAATAACATATATCCAATTTTTATTATTGAAAGATTGAAAGAATTCGTTTCTTTATTAGAAAATTATATAAAAGATGAGAGTGGAAAAGAGATTATAAGATGGATGATGGATGTTATTGAAAAGAATGATTGGATGGATGCAACAGAAGTATATAATAGAGAATATCTTTCACGATATGCAACTGTTGCGTCTTCCAAAGATTATGATATAGTTTCGATTAGGAGACTTATTGTTGATATTCAAAAAGACTTTCAATATTTGAATATGATTATAATGAATCATAAAGAATTAGAATCTTGTATTGAAGAGGATTTTCCCTTCTTTTTAAATAAATTGCTACTCGATTTTCCGGAAATTACAGAATGTAAGAAAATGAGAGATAAAGTTATACGCATATTAAAGGAAAGAAATTTTGAAAATAAAGAAAAATATATTCATTTTCTTAGTGATAAAACAGATTATAGAGTAAAAAGTGGTTTTGATTTAGTAAAAGTAGAGAATTTTTATTCTCTTACTATATTAGATAAAATATTAGCTTCAAAAAACATACAAGATGAGTTAAATAGATTACAGATAGGGTATGTATACCAAGATAGTTTTCTGCTTGCTATTTATACATTTGTAGATGAGGCGAGTACAAACAAACAGATTATGAAAAGGGAACATGACAATTTAAAAGAACTTTTATTTTATATGAGAATTCATTTAGATGATACAAATCTCTATAATAGAAGAGCAGTTATTGAAATCATTAATATGGGTTTAGAGGTGCTAAATGTTTTAAGTCCGTCTGAAGATATTAGTGGGTATGTAAGAGAGTATATGAGGCGAATTGGAAATGGATATTGCTATTTATTTTTAAATTCGTTTAAGCGAGAAGAGGTACATGAACATATTGATTTTCTTATTGCTTTTACGCCACAAGTATTTGATTATCTACTTGGAAAAATAGAAAAGGAGTCTTTTATAACAAGAGGACCAATTTATGATTCTGAAATTGACACTAATTATATGGATAAAGATATTATTATGGTAATTGAATATTTGTTTAAAAATTATCCAAGAATGTTCTTTGATGATACGATTTATAATAGAGGATTGACATTATTAAAAAATGTTCATTCACTGAAAAGTGGGAATGTAAAAAGAAGAATATACAAAATTAGGAGAGACAACTAAAAGTTAATTTTGCTTTTTCTCCCCAATTTATAGTAAACTAGGATAGAAGGTTTACCTAGTTTTTTAGTTGTCTTTATATATTTTAATTTGATGAAAAAAATTTCATCTTTTTACGATTTCTTAATGTTTCTTTTTTTGAATACAATTGCTTACAGATTCAGAAAATATGTCTTGCTTATTCTAAATATTTGTAAATTTATTCTATCGAATAATTGATTTCACTCATTTTACAAACGCAATAAAATCATCTACAATGCATGTGAAGGAAGAAAAAGGGTTAAAAGAAAGCGAGGAAAATATGAGTGAAACAGTAAGAAGTAAACAATTAGAGGAAGGAAAAATCATTCCAATTACTTTTGATTATGTATTTTGTAATATTTTTAATAATCCAGATAATATCATTATCTTAGAAAACTTTTTGGCGTGCTATTTAGAAGTTCCTTTAAGTAAGATAAGAGGACATGTACAAATACTAAGTCGAAATCTTATCATTGAACATAAAAAAGAAGCAAATAAACAAATTGATTTATTAGTCGATATCGATGGGGAAAAAGTAAATATTGAACTACAAAATTATACATCCGATGGAATTATTAATCGAA
>CAPHZB010000082.1 GCA_948629335.1 uncultured Bacilli bacterium | reverse complement strand
TAACTGAATCTATTCCTTGTCAAGAAGGTAGTTTAGAAGATACACATTATCATGAATATGATGAAACAGAATCAAAAGGTATGCATAGATAATTTAACATATATAAAGGTAAGTGAAAATAAAAATTTGGGGAGCCCTTCTTACTACACGCCAAGTGAAAAACGCTCCAAAAAGCGGGACTAACACATAGAGAAATCCGTGGAAATAAAAAGAAAATCCACGGTTTTTGTTTTTACTAAAAAATGGAGAATTTTAGTGAAAGATTTATAAAATCAGAAGAATTAGAAAAGAGAATAAGAACTACATGTAGTTTTAATATATTTTTAAATACATGTGTTTATTTACATGTGTTTATTTTAAAATTTCGAAGGGAGTGTTGTTATGAATCATGCTTTTAGATTGACAAAAGGAAAAGATGTAAAACAAGAAATAATTGCCTATTGCAAAAAGGAGAATATAGAGGCAGGTGTCATTATTTCTGCAGTTGGTTGCATTCAACATTTGCACATTCGTCTCGCTGAAGCAAAGGATTATATAGATAAAGACGAATGTTATGAAATTGTAAGCATAACAGGAACAGTATCGAAGGATGATGTTCATATTCATATATCTGTATCAGACAATACGGGAAAAACAATTGGTGGTCATTTAAAAGATGGAACTATTGTAGATACGACGTGTGAAGTTGTAATATATGAATTAGAAGATTATATTTTTACTCGTGAATTAGATAGTATGACTGGATATGATGAATTGTTAATCAAAAGAAAAGAATCAGGATAATATAAAAGATTAAAAAAGATAAGAAAGGTTAGTAAAAAACAAAAATTTAGGAAGAGTTCTTACGAGGTGATATTTATGACTATAGACAAAATAGAGTGGCATTGGGATTCAGTAACTGATTCAAGTTCTGAAGAGGAACGTCTAGAAAAGGCTGGAGTTCATATTGGCTATTTTATGGAGTGGGCATATAAAAAAGGATTTGCTCCCAATAATCCAGAAACACATGATGTAGATGAATATCTCAAGGTTGTAAATTCTGAAAAAAATGGACTACAATTTTTGATTGAAAATTGTGATAGTAAATTTTGGGATGTTGATTTAAATGAACAAGGCTTAAAATTTACTTCTTTTGCTTATACTAATTATTTAGATAGTTATGTAACAATTGTAAAACATGAACCATACACTGAAAAATACAATTTACAAGATAGAGAAAATGTTTTTAAATATCTAGATGAAGTTTATGCTGATTATTTGAAGAAACCATCTAAAGTTGAAAAACAAAATCTTTTTAGAAAATATTTTGGAAGAAAGAATAAATAGATAGAAAAGGACAAGAATTGAATTTAACCAAATACATTCATATTTTTTGTAGAAAGGCTATTTATAATTCTATTGCATTTTATTTCTAATACGGATTTTAAATAATCATACCCACTTTTTTGTTATATAACATCTTAGTAAAAGATACATATGTGGGTAAGTACAATAGAATAAATTAGAAAAGTAGGTACATAAAAGAAAAACGGGTGACAAAGATGATAGATTCACATGGACACATCAATACACAAGATGTTCAAAACATAAATAAAGAGGTAGATAAAATAAATCGTTTACGATATTTAAAAGCATTTGTAAATGTTGGTCTTGATTATAAAACAAGTAGAGAAACGATAGAACTAAGTATACAAAATGATAAATTTTATTCGGTGATTGGAGTGCATCCTTTATATGAAGGAAATATACAAAGTATTTATGATCTATACCAACAACAGAATAACACAAAAGTAGTGGGTATAGGAGAAACAGGAATTGATTCTATGAAAGATGAAAAAGAACAGATTTATAAATTTATCGCTTCTATAGAACTTGCAAATACGCTACATTTACCTCTTATCATTCATGCAAATAATACAAATGAACTTGTTATAAAGACTTTGCATGAAAATCGTCCATTATATGGATTTGTATTTCATTGCTTTCAACCAAATATAGAAGTATTAAACCAAATTATGCAAATGGAGGGCTATATTTCTCTAGGTACTCCTATAACAAGAAAGACGGCAAAGAAATCGTTAGAAGTGATTCAGAAGGTAGATATTTATCATTTAATGATAGAATTAGATTATCCTTATATGAGCCAAAATGCAGTATTAGATGGAAAAAATGTTTTTGATAGAATCAAAACAGAGCGTCATATAGAGAAGGAAGAATTAGAGCAAATTTTAGATGATAATACAAAAAGATTTTTTAAGAAAATGAAATTATGAAGAACTCTTAAAAATGATTTCATTTGAAAACCTAACGTTATGTTTAAGTCTATGTGTGGCAAGAATAGGAGTGTTTTAATACGTATCGAGTATTTCAGATATTATCATACGTAAAATTAACTAGAATTAAATCTAATATTTTATTAGATTTTTTTGTGTTTTACTATTCTATATTATTATTTTCATTCTTTTCTTTCGACAAATTATGGATTCTTTATTTGCTACGATAGAAAAATTCTATATTTATAGAATTAGGAAGGAGAGAAAATGATAGAATATTTAAAGTTTTTATTGTATACTATATGGGAATATTTAGATTATAGAAAGTGGAAATAATCTTATATAGTTAATTGGATACTCTTATTTTTGATAAGGGTATTTTTAATTTCCTTATTTATGAAATTGGAAAGTATATACAATTGTATTTCTTTTCTTGCTTTTTCTTATGAATTATTTTAAAATTAGAATAGATAATACTACTAATCAAAAAAGATTACATATAACGGTAGTATTTTCATAAAAGTTTTATTGGTGATTTGTATGCGTAAAACAAAGAAAAAGATTTCTATAAAATTATATATTCTTCTTTTTATATTTGTAATCATTGCTTGTGTTTTAACTGGGCTTTTTTATAAAGAAGAAATACAAGGTTGGATAAAAGATAAAGAAGAGGCGAAAAATGCTCCCTCTTATGATATAGGGGATATTCCCCCTTATACAGGAGAACCATATGTCATATTAAATAATAATGAACCATTTTTTGAAGAAAGTGATTATACAACGATTTCTTTCGAAAAATATAGTAAATTAGATTCCCTAGGGAGATGTGGAGTTGCCTTTTCAAACGTTGGAATTGACTTGATGCCTACAGAAGAAAGGGGTTCTATAGGAATGATTAAACCAACAGGATGGCACACAATTAAATATGACAACGTATCTGGAAAATACTTATATAATCGATGCCATTTGATTGGTTATCAATTAACAGGAGAAAATGCAAATAAAGAAAACTTAATTACTTGTACTCGATATATGAATACTGTTGGAATGCTTGAATTTGAAAATAAGGTTGCAACATACATCAAAGAAACAAAAAACCATGTTCTTTATCGTGTGACACCCATTTTTAAGGAAAATAACCTTTTGGCTAGTGGTGTAGAGATAGAAGCTTATTCTGTGGAAGATAAAGGAGAAGGAATTCAGTTTAATGTATATGTTTATAATGTACAAGAAGGAATAACGATTGATTATGCGACAGGAAATAGTGAGCTGAGTACTTAATTATAGAAAACTTTATATACAAAAAAGTATTATAGAAAGAACAGATGGTCATTTTATGAAAAGAATGTTTTTAAGTTTTATGGTAATATTTTCTTTATTTATTGAAGTAGAATTTGTAGAGGCAAAAGTGAATTTACCGCAGGAAGCAAAAGAAACTTTAAAGAATTTTGTTTATTATTTAAATGCAGAAAATGAAGAGGTTTATCAATACATTGATTCTTCAAATAAAGGACTATCATCAAAGATTGATGATAATCTTGATCAAATTCAACTTCAATATTTTATTAAAGATGCTAATCTAATTCAAGAGAATACATACCAAGTAGAGTTATCTATTAGCGCAAGTGGATATGATAATGGGTTCACTTGGAATGTAAGTGGAATTACAGTTACAGTTTTGTTAAAAGAGGAACAGGGAGGGTATTTGATTAAGGAAACAGATTTATTTGATAAATTGGGTAGTGATTATATATTTTCTTTTGTTTTCAAGATACTTATTTTATTAGGATGCATATTCTTATTTGTTGGATTATGTATAACAGGAATTGTTTTATTTACGGTAAAAAGAAATCGAAGAAAAATGCAGATGAAAGCAAATGGATAGAACCAAGCAAAGAAAGAATTACTATAAGGAAATAAAACTAGAAAAGTAGTAATTATGTCTTTTTAGGAAAATGAGATATTAGAATATAAAAGTAAGTGGAAAAGATACAAAGTAGATACCTATTTTTCAAGTAGTTAGGAGTTCTAAAATAACAAAAAAACATATAGGCTTAAAATGGAATATATGTTAGATAGAGATTATAATGATTAGTAAAATTTTATTTGAAGAGGTCAAAAAGTATGTACAAGAATTTGTATGGAGCATACAATAAGAGCAAGAAAAAAAGCACATGAAAAATGTGTATGGTAGTGAAAATATAATTTTAATCTTGTAGAATAGGTAGGTTACAAGAGTAATGAAGAAAAAACATTAGGTGTGAAATTAGATTATTTAAAACTTGTGATGAATTGGATTCAAATGCTATAATACTTATGTAAACTAAAAAAATGATTTAAACGAAAAAAAAGGAGGCATGTGTAGAGTTTGTGGGTAGGATTATGGGGCATGAAATAAAAAATCAA
>CAPHZB010000081.1 GCA_948629335.1 uncultured Bacilli bacterium | reverse complement strand
ATAGTAAAGCAAACTATGGGAATGCAACAGCAGGAGATATATTAAAAGGAAAGAAGGCCTTAGTAGGAGGGAAAGAAGTAGTCGGAACATTTACATGTCCAACTCTTGCTAGTCTTACTCCTGGAGATGCGACACCAGAAGATATAACAGATGGTAAGATTGCTTGGGTGAATGGGAATAAGATTGTGGGAACATATGCTTTATCATCGATACCAGATTCATCAATTGCCTTAGTAGATAAAGTAGAGTTAGGTGATTATATTAGCTATACACCAAGTATGACATCTTATACAATATCTAAGGAGGATATAGGAGGGTCTTTAGATTACAATCTTAATCCAAGTGAGTTGAATGTATGGAGAGTCATAAGAGAAAATGAAGATGGAACTCTTGAAATTATATCAAACTATGTTTCTAGTATAAATTTTTGGCTATCTTCGGATTGCAATTACAAAAGTGTATTAACTAAAATAGCCCAACAATATGAAACAAATGGAATAACATTGGGATCTAGGTATATCGATGGGGGTGATTGTATGCCATTTGAAAAAAGTCTCATAGAAGATTTAGAATTGATAAAAATGGCGCTAGGAACATTAGCTGCAAAAAAAGTTGGAAGTGATGAAAATTCTCCTTATTGGATAAGTGCAGAATCACTTTGTGGAATCAGTGATGAATCATATAGTGGTGGTTCTGGAGAGGTCATAGGTGCTTATAATAGAATTTTTTATGTGCGCCCTATTGTAATACTAAGATCAAGTTTAAAAATAACAGGAGGAACTGGGACAGAAAGTTCTCCCTATATTCTTGGGATATAGGATATGTGAGATAAATTTTACTATGATGTGAAACATTATATAGAAATTAATAAGAGAGTGAGGGAGAGAATGAGGAAAAGAAAAAAAGATAAAATTATAGTAGGAACAGAAGTACTATTATTATGTATGATTGTTGGAATACTAAGAATTAATGCAACAAGTATTACACCTCCATCTAATCAAGTAAGTTATAATAAGAATAGTCAAACAAATGTGCAAAGCTCAATAAATGATTTATATAATAAAGTAGCTTACGGGGATGCTATGTCGAGTGATATATTAAGTGGAAAGACAGCATTAGTTGGAGGTAAAAAAGTTGTAGGAACGTATGAATGTCCAACACTGTCAAGTCAGACTCTTGGAGATGCAATTCCAGAAGATATAAATGAAGGGAAAGTAGCTTGGGTAAATGGCAATAGAATAGTAGGTAAAAGAACAGCACTAGCAAATGAGGTGGAATTGGGGGATTATATAAGATATATACCTTCAAAAACAAGTTATACAATATATGCAGCGGATACGTATTCTAATCTGCATCAAACTATAAATCCTAGTGAATTAGATATGTGGAGAGTTATACGAAAAAATGAAGATGGAACAGTGGAATTGGTTTCCGAATACGTTTCAAGTAAGCAAATACACTTAGGACCAGATACTGCTTATGCTAACTGGACTGTATATAAATATTTTATAAGTACATTAAATGTAATAGCAGAACAATATGAGGATGATAGATATACATTAGGATCAAGGCATATGGGATATGATAAATCTCAGGTAAAACAAGTTTTATCTTCAGGGGTAGAGGCTTCAGATGAAGGTTATCTTATGGATAAGAAGCTAGTTGAAACAGCCATTGGAACACTTATGGCCAAGAAAAAGGGAACTACCGAAAACGTATGGTACTGGTTAGCCTCTCGAGGCTATAAAAGTGATGGTCTATATTTTGGACACGTTGTTCGAAATGATGGCTCTATCTTCAATTATTTTACTGGTTCTACTGGATCAATCCGTCCTATCGTAATACTCAAATCAACATTAAAAATAACAGGAGGAGATGGAACAGAGTCTTCCCCATACACTTTAGGTGTATAAAGATAGTTTAAATTCTATCTTTTTCTTTTTATTTCTTTTTATAGGTGTTATAATGAAATTACAGGTAGGAGGATGTTATGCAGTATATATTTGTCATCATTTATTTAATCTATATTTTTATGCGTATGAAAAAGAGTATGCATATGTTACAACAAAACTTTTATAATAATTCAAATCGGTATATTAAGTGGATTTTTAAAAATAAAACTAAGTCTTTTTTAACCCTAGATTTATTATTTATATTTGCTTTATTCTTGGGATTTTTCATAAAAGAAGAAATTTTTGTAATGACTATTTTCTATCTTCTTGTATCTTTTCTTTATTTTAATAAAAATAAAAAAGAAGCTGTGAAAATTAGTTTTAAAGTTACAGCACGTATTAAAAGAATGATAACTACTTTTTTCCTTATTACATGTGCTTTATTCTACGGATGTAGCTATTTAGATGCATTTTATGCACTTCTTCTTCTAGGAATGTATGCATCATTTAATAATTTTGTGATTTTTTTCGTAAATGTAATCAATAAGCCGATTGAAAAATGTGTGTACTACCACTATTTTAATAAAGCAAAAACTAAAATCAAAGATATGCCAAGATTAAATGTGATTGGTGTTACAGGAAGCTATGGAAAAACAAGTAGTAAAAATATTTTAAGTGATATCTTAAATGTAAAATATGATACTATGCCCACTCCGAAAAACTTTAATACTCCTTATGGACTTATGATTACAATTAATAACCATTTAGATAAATTTACGGAATACTTTATTGCTGAAATGGGTGCTTGTGAGGTGGGACAAGTAAAAGAACTTTGTGATTTTGTTCACCCAAAATATGGTATTTTAACAACTATAGGTGTTGCCCATTTAGATAGTTTTAAGTCAGAAGAAAATATTCAGAAGACAAAGTTTGAATTAATAGAGTCTTTACCGAGTGACGGAATTGGTATTTTAAATATGGATGATCCAAAACAAACTTCTTATCATTTAAAAAATGATTGTATGATTAAATGGATTAGTACCAAAAACAAAGATGCGGATATTTATGCTAGCAATATCAAAGGTACAAGTAACGGAATGTGTTTTGATGTTCAATTTAAAGACGATGATAAAAAATATAAGTTAGAAACAAAACTTCTTGGAAGTGCGAATGTATATAATATTATAGCTGCCGTTTTACTCGCTAAATCACTTGGTATGAATATGGAAGAAATTATAAGGGGAGTACGTGGAATAAAGACGATTGAACATCGTTTAGAAATGAAAAAAATGGCAAATTTGAATATTATTGATGATGCTTATAATTCCAATCCAGTAGGAGCAAAGATGGCTGTTGAAACACTTGGATTAATGCCAGGGAAAAAGGTTATTATTACACCAGGAATGATTGAATTAAAGGAAAAACAATATGAATTAAATTATGCATTTGGTACACAAATCGCCCAAGTTTGTGATTTAGTCATTCTAGTAGGAAAAAATCAGACAAAACCTATATATGAAGGATTACTTGCATCAAATTATCCAAAAACGAAAATTTATGTTTTTGATGATGTATTTGAGGCATTTAATGTAGTAAGAGGTATGAAGGATGCTTATGTACTTCTTGAAAATGATTTACCAGATTTATTTAATGAATAGAGGAGGATTTTATGATTGATATTAAAACAGATTCAAGAAAAGTAAAACCAGGGGATACATTTATTGCGATTCGTAACGTTAGTCGTGATGGACATGATTATATTGAAGCAGCTATTGAGGCTGGGGCAACAAAGATTATATGTGAGGAAGGAAATTATCCTGTAGAAACAGTAATTGTTCCGAATACAAGAGAATATTTAGATAAGTACTTGTATGAAAACTATTATCCAAAATTTTCAGATATGAAATTTATTGGTGTGACAGGTACAAACGGGAAGACCACCATTTGTTATTTAATTTACCAAATGTTAACAAAATTAGAAAAAAAATGTGCTTATATTGGAACGATTGGTTTTTATTATCCGGGAGAATCTCGGGAATTAAACAATACAACACCAGATACTGATCTTTTATATGAAATGTTTTTAGAAGCAAAAGAAGCAGGTTGCGAAGTTGTCGTTATGGAGGTTTCTTCCCACGCTTTAGATTTAAATCGTATTTATGGAATTACCTATGATGAAGTAGCATTCACCAACTTAACACAGGACCATCTAGATTATCATAAAACAATAGAAAATTATAGAGATGCCAAAAGAATTCTATTTACAAAAACAAGAGGGGATAAAATTGCTGTTCTTAATAAAGATGATGAAAACTATACACATTTCTTATTAGAAGAAAATAAAAACATTACCATTAGTTCTAAAGAAGGAGACGTTCAAATACTTTCTATTGATTTTTCAAATCTAGGAACTCATTTTCGTTTTTCCTTTAAAGATACACTATATGAGACCAACATTCCTATGGTAGGAAGATATAATGTTTACAATTATTTAACTTCTCTTTTACTTGTTGAAAGCTTAGGATTTAAAATAGAAGAAATTCTTAACTTGAATGAAACTTTACAAGCACCAAAAGGACGTATGGAACTTATTCCTTATGGAACAAATAGTATTTTTGTGGACTATGCACATACCCCAGACGCAGTAATCAATGTGTTAGAAAGTTCTAAAGAATATAAAAAAGGCAAAGTCATTACCATTGTTGGATGTGGAGGGGACAGAGATCCATTAAAAAGACCAATTATGGGGCATGCCGCTGAGGTAAATTCTGACTATGTTATCTATACAAGTGACAATCCAAGAACGGAAGATCCGAACCTTATTTTAGAAGATATTTTAAAAGGGGTGAAACAAGACAATCATGAAGCTATTGTTGACAGAAAAGAAGCTATTTTGAAGGGAATGTCTATGTTAAAAGATAAAGATATATTGATGATACTTGGAAAAGGTCATGAAGATTATCAAATTATAGGAAAGGAAAAACATCATTTTTCAGATCAAGAAATTGTACATGAATATATAGAAAAAAATCCAATAGAAAAAGATTTATCTTAAATATAAATCTTTTTTGTGTGCCAGGCATGGCATATAACTAGGTGGTGAAAGTCCACTATACAC
>CAPHZB010000080.1 GCA_948629335.1 uncultured Bacilli bacterium | reverse complement strand
AGGATTATATGATGCTGAGAAAGTGGATAAGAAAATTAGAAATACGCAAATAAAGGGAGCTAGGATAGAAGGCAAACTAGAGAGCCAAATAGAAATAGCACGTAATCTACTTAAAATAGGAATTCCTATAAATCAGATTAGTGAAGCAACATCTTTATCTACCTCTGAAATTGAAAAACTATAAATACTTGTTATTGTCATAAATGGAAACAAAATTATGGTAAACTTAAACATTTGAAATAGAAGTATCTGCGCACAATATGTTGAAGGACAAAGATATAATGAATTTTAGAATAGATAGGACATAATTTGTCCTTTTTTTCATAATTTTATAATAGGTGATAAAGTGAAAAAAGTATTCTTTGTATTTATTTTAATTATGCTTTCAACAAAAATAACTTCTGTTCAAGCAATTTCTACTTCGGCTACTTCAGCTATTTTGATGGATTTAGATGGAGGGAGAATTTTATATGCTGAAGACATTCATAATCAGCGTAGCGTTGCCTCAATATCGAAAGTAATGACAGCAATTGTATCTATAGAAAATAAAAATATAGAAGATAAAGTGACGATTGGAGAAGAAATCAATACAGCCTATGGATCAGGTATTTATATCAAATCAGGAGAAGAACTGACTATGAAAGATTTATTATATGGGCTTATGTTAAGAAGTGGGAACGATGCAGCTTTAGCAATTGCACATCATACAGCAGGAAGTGTAGAAAAGTTTGTTGTTAAAATGAATGAAAAAGCAAAAGAAATTGGAATGACAAATTCCATTTTCAACAATCCAAGTGGGCTTGATCAAGAAAAGGGAAACTTTTCTACGGCGTATGATATGGCATTACTCATGAAATATGCTTATCAGAATGAAACATTTCGAACGATTATGGGAACGAAGCAATACAAACTAACAACAAATAAAAATACATATGTATGGACAAATAAAAACAAACTTCTAAATTTATATAAATATACAACAGGGGGGAAGACAGGATTTACAGAAAAAGCAAGAAGAACTTTAATTACAACTGCAAGTAAGGATGATTTAAACTTAGTTGTTGTAACTTTAAATGATGGAAATGATTGGCAGGATCATATGGATTTATTTGATTATGGATTCAATACATATGATTCCTATGAACTTTTAAAAGAGGGAACGATTCAAATTTATGACGAAGTATATTATGAGGATTATGATTTATATATAAAAGATAAATTCAAGTATGCATTGACCGAAGAAGAAAGAAAACAAATTGTACTTAAGTTTGAACTGGAGAAGGCAAGAATTATCGAGAATGATAGTATTGTTGGAAAAGTAAGAATCTTTTTAGGAGACGAAGAAATTGGCACACGAGATATTTATGTTAGGGAAAAAGAAAGTGAACAGAAAAAAAGCAATTTCCAAAAACTGATAGAATGGTTTAAAAATCTATGGTAAATAAAATATGGGCATTTTTTATCATTAGTGGTATTCTATTTTGTATGGTAACTGGAAATTTACAAGTATTAAATGAAGAAATTCTGCTTAGCGCAGATACAGCTTTTGAGATGATTTTAAAAATATTTCCTGTTATGGCCCTCTGGTTGGGTATTATGAAAATAGCAGAAGATGCAGGGCTACTTAAGAGGCTATCAAAAAAAATAGCACATGTGCTAAAATATTTATTTCCAGAAATTCCAGAAAATCATGAGTCGTTAAGTTATATTGCTTCTAATGTTATTTGTAATATGTTTGGTCTTGGAAATGCAGCAACTCCTTTTGGCTTAAAAGCAATGCAGTCTTTGCAGAAATTGAACGATAAAAAGGACACAGCGAGTAAAAGTATGATTACTTTTCTGGTTTTAAATACAAGTGGATTAACTATCATTCCGACAACCATTTTATCCCTTCGCATGTTACATAAAAGTGTTACACCAACTGCTATTGTTCTTCCATGCCTTATTGCAACGCTTGTATCTACTCTGGTTGGATTATTATGTAATTATTTTCTCTCAAGGAGGTATTAAATGGAATTTTTATCAAATTTAATTATTCCTTGCATGGTGGCAGTAGTTATTCTTTATGGAATATTAAAAAAAGTAGATGTGTATGATTCCTTTTCAGAAGGTGCTAAAGAGAGCTTTCCTATGATTTTAACAATGTTTCCTTCTATGCTAGCCATGGTATTCGGTGTCAATATTTTTATTAAAAGTGGTTTTTTAGAATTCTGTTTATCCTTTCTTAATCCCCTTCTTTCTTTCTTAAAGATTCCTACACAAATTTTAACACTCTCAATTATGCGTCCTATTTCAGGTTCTTCCGCTTTAGCGCTTTTAAATACAATTTTAGAAACGTTTGGTCCTGATAGTTTCTCTGGCCTTTTAGCGTCTATTATACAAGGTTCTACAGATACCACTTTTTATGTCCTAACTTTATATTTTGGAAGTATTGGTATAAAAAAAATAAGGTATTCTCTTTTCGCAGGTCTCTTAGCTGATTTAGCAGGCATTGTTGCTGCATTTGTTGTTGCAAACCTCTTTTTTTCAACTTGAAAAAATAGAAGTGAGATGTTAAAATGGGAAGTGACGTGGTGGTGTTTATGAATAAAAAAGATGTCACTTTTAAACAAAAAGTTGAGGAATTAAAAAAGAATAGTCAGGCTTCTTTAGATAGACAGAGAAAAGAAAAAGTGCAGAATATAGTAATAAGAAAATGTGATAAAAAAGAAGAAAAGCAAAAGAGAAAGAATGCCAAACCTTTTCGGTCAGAATTAAAAGAAGATTGCGCAGGACTACGAAAAAAATTTGCTATAATATCTGTGGCATTTACAGAAATGGAACTTATTCTTCAAGTATGTCTGATTATTCCTATTCTTTTGATTTTACTTCTTATCTGTCATCAAATTGTTCTTCATAATTGATATAAGGCTAAAAACTTTAAATTGTCTTTAATCAGCTTAAACTCCATTCAATAAAAAAGCACTATATTTTATTTTAGAAAAAGTATGGGTTATTAGAACTGCATTTGATTGCAATTCTTCTTTTTTTTCTATATAATGAATAAAAGTGGTGATGAAAAATGGAAAGATTACAAAAATTAATTGCAAATAGTGGCTATACATCAAGAAGAAAAGCAGAAGAATTAATTAAAGAGGGAATGGTCAAAGTAAATGGAGAAGTTGTAAAAGAAATGGGGGTAAAAGTCTCTTCAAAAGATATCATTGATGTAGCAGGGTATATTATAAAAAATGAAGAAAAAGAGTACTATTTATTAAATAAACCTAGAGGAATTATTACATCTACAAATGATGAGTTAGGACGAAAAACAGTAACCGATTTAATTCCAACAACGAAAAGAATTTATCCTGTTGGAAGACTCGATTATGATACAACGGGGGTTTTACTGCTTACAAATGATGGAGAATTAACAAATTTATTAACTCATCCCAAAAATGAGATTGATAAAATCTATATTGCTAAGGTAAAAGGCCTTGTAGGGAAAAAACAGGTAAATACCTTAGAACGGGGTGTCGTGATTGATGGCGTGAAGACGTCAAGGGCAAAAGTAAGAGTAAAAAAGTATGATAAAAAAACGGATACTTCCTTAGTAGAGCTTATGATTCATGAAGGAAGAAATCACCAAGTAAAAAAGATGTTTGAAGCTATTGGGTATACAGTTGTAAAATTAAGAAGGGACCAATTCTGCTTTCTTCGAGTAGATGATTTAAAATCGGGAGATTACCGAAAACTCTCTCCTAAGGAAATAAAAAAATTATATTTTGAAGCAATGAAAAACGAGAATTAAATCTCGTTTTTTCTTCCTTGCTACTCCGCTTCTACTTCTTTAATCGCATTTACTGGACATCCATGAAGTGCATCGATGGCACTTTCCTTTATTTCCTCAGACATTTCATCTAAAATATTTTTTCCTTCTAAGCTTTCTACAGTATCGTCCTCTGTAAATGCAAATACTTCTGGACAACTTGCAGTGCAAGCTCCACAACGGATACACTTATTTTCATCTACAATTACTTTTTTCATAAACTTTCTCCTCCACTACCATTATAGGGAAAAAAGTTTTTAAGCGCAAGACAAAAGTGTTTCAAATCGACAAAAAATATGATATTATTTATGTAAGGTGATAGTGTGAACAGTAGGATGGAAAGATATTATAAGGCGAGTAATAAGACCTCGAGGCGAAGTGAAAAGAATAGAGAGCTTTATCAAGATATGTATAGTATTGATGATGTGGTAGAATATAGTAATATTGAGGCTGTAGCGCCTTTAGAGAAGACGAATGAAATTGATATTACAAAGGTTAAGAAAATGCTCAAAAGTAGGGAAGACTATAAGAAACAAAGAGAATATCAAGATATTTTAAAATTAAAGCAAGAAAAGGAAACCCCTGCATTTGAAGCAAAATTAGAGCAAACAAAAAACTATGATATTAAGGAAGAACTAGAAAAATTAAATACGACAAAAAAAGAGACAGCCTACCACACACTTGATGATACAAGTTATAAAATATTAAAACAATTGAAAATTAAAAAGGAACTAGAGAGTCAGGGAAAAGAAGAAGAATTATATAAAGAACAATTAGTGAAAAAGTTAGAAAATACAGCTATGTTAAACCAATTAAATGATGAACAACTTAGTTTAAATATGTTTGAGGATTTAGCTTCTTCAGGAAATACAGTAGTAGATAATAAAACAATTACTTCTTTACTAGAGGAAGCAAAAAAAATTGATGAAAAAAAGAAAAGAGATAATGAAGAAAGAAAGATTGATAATTCCTTCTATACATCGAGTTTAGATATTGATAGTAAAGATTTTGAAGGTTTATATGATAGTACTAATTTTACCATGAGTACAAAAAGAAAAATAAAATATGTTATTATTGGTATTCTTATAGCAATTGTTCTACTCGTTATCTTCCTTATTCTAAAATAAAACAGAAAATTTAGTGTATAAGATAGTTAGTATTTACAGCCATGCCAAAGAATAAGTGATTTTTCACTTATTTTTTGTT
>CAPHZB010000079.1 GCA_948629335.1 uncultured Bacilli bacterium | reverse complement strand
TTCTCCTTAGTCTCCCTTTATTTTGTTACCCACAAACACTGCAATTGAGCCAAAATTATAAAAATATATGTGAACATCTTCTAAAAATAAAAATGTCATAAACTCCTATAAATAAAGGTTATAACGACATTTAAGAACTTATAAAAAGATACCAAAAAAATGCAATATTTTTATTTTAAAATTTGTATTTTAGGTTTTAAAATATTTTCCGTAGAGCTTTTTACGTCTTTGTGCTATAATTTAAGAAATATAAAGAGATTATCTTAGGAATGAAGGAAACGACATATAACCTGTTTAAACTAAGAGAAAAAGGGGAAAATTATGATTGAATTTCGAAATGTAAAAAAAATTTATACATCTAAAAAAGGAAGTACTACAACAGCACTTAATAATATTAACTTAAAAATTGGTGAAAAAGGAATGGTATTTCTTGTAGGAAAAAGTGGGAGTGGGAAATCAACATTCCTTAATTTGTTAGGTGGATTAGATCAACTAACCAGTGGTGAAATTTTAATCTATGGGAAAAATATCAGTAATTTTAGTAAAAAGCAATATGATTCTTACCGAAATACTTATATTGGTTTTGTATTTCAAGAATTTAATATTTTAGAAGCATACAATGTCTATGAAAATATTGAACTCGCTTCAAAATTACAAAATCAAAGTATAGAAAGGCGAGAAATAGATGCAATATTAAATCAATTAGGAATTAGTGGGTTAGGAAATAGAAAAATCAATGAGTTATCTGGTGGGCAGAAACAGAGAGTAGCTATTGCTAGAGCTTTAATAAAAAAACCACAAGTGATTCTAGCTGATGAGCCAACAGGAAATTTAGATAGAACTTCTAGTGAGCAAATATTTACCATATTAAAAGAAATTAGTAAAAGCCAACTCGTTATTGTAGTCTCTCATGATATGGAATCTGCTCTAAAATATGGAGATAGAATTATTGGAATTGAGGATGGGAATGTTATATCCGATTCCAATCCAACAATTTCTATAGAAAATAAACCATTTCTTCTAAAAAAGTCGAAATTACCTCTTTCTTATACCTTAAAAATGACAATGACAAGTATTAAGACAAAGCCACTAAAATTATTTATGACTATATTTCTTACAGCAATGTCTTTAGTTTTTATGGGATTTACTGTGAATTTTCTTCTTTTTGATCAAACGATGCTTGTTGTAAACACGATGATGGATAATGATAATTATGTTTATGATGTGCAGAAGACAAAATTTGATGTAGATGGTGCACAGAGCAATTACGAACTTGAGGAAAGTGACCTTTCAAAAATAGAAAAAATCGTAAATACAACAATTAATCCAATATATACGTTGTATGATAATGGAGAGGTTTTAGATTTTACATTTGGATCTTTAGAGGAAAAGAATGGTTATTATAAAAATATATGGCAATCTTCTTTTGTTGAAGTTCGAGATTCAAAAATTTTGGGAAAATTAATTGGAAGGGAGCCTCAAAGAGAAAATGAGATTGTGGTTCATAAATATTTTGCTGACTATGCTATGAAGGTGGGAATTATGACAACAAAGGGCGATTTCTATTTTCCAAAAAGTTACGAAGAATTTATAAATTCTAAAATAAAACTTAAATTAGGGGACAATGAAGTTGTTCTTGTTGGAATTATCGATGATGATAATGATTTATTTGAACAAGCTAAAAAAGATGGCTATTTTACGAGTGATGCATTAGAGTCCTATTTCAGCCAAAATTATGTGTTTAAAGCAAGTAATATCTATGTAAATGGTTTTACAGATGATGTGCATTTAAGAAATGATAAGGAAGCAATAGTAAACCAAGCACATATAGAGGGTAGGAATGGTAGTCGAGGAGGAGAGATAGTAACAAATACAATTAAAGCTTTACATCAAAAGGTGCATTGTATTACAACAGCAGGTGTTACAACTGTAACATCACTAAATAAGAATGAACTTATTTTATCTATTGATGATTTAAAAAAGATAGATAATACGTTTGATTCTAAATTTAATGATTATTTAAAGACCAAAGGAAATGTTGTATACGAAGAGGCATTAAATGCATATATTCAGCTTTATTTAAAAGAAAACAGTTCCAATTTAGTATTATTACTAAATATGTATATTCCTAATAATGAAAAGGGAAGTATACAAAATGAGGTTATAAAATTAGTAGGAATATCTTTAGATAAAAATAGTTATATTAGTTATCAATATGTGGAAGAATATAGTCCAGTTATGAAAAAAATATATACAGTAAGGGTATTTGATAACCGAGTGAAGAATTTAAAACACGCATTAAAACAATTAAAGTATAGAGAATTTAATCCACCTGATTTAGGAGAAATAGGCACGTTTTATAATTATACAGTTTCTGTTGATAATCAAAATGCACTAGCGCAAGTTATGGGAATTTATCATTATTTATATATCTATATTTTAATCGTTAGTTTAGTATTTATCTTATTTACCTTCTTATTATTTACTAACTTTATAGCTATATCTATTTCTTATTGTAAGAGGGAAATTGGAATTTTAAGAGCGTTGGGTGCGAGAAATATAGATGTAATCAAAATATTTGGTTACGAATCACTAGTAATTGGTGTTCTATCATGGATTTTATCTATGATTGGATGGATGCTTGTATGTCGCCTTTTAAATCAATCTTTGTTTGGAACGATGTATTATACCTTAAACGGTATTGTTACACATCCACTTGTACCAATTTTGATGTTTGTTTATACAATATGCATTGCTTTATTTATTACAATCGTTTCTATAAAAAGAATTACGAGAATTAAGCCAATTGATGCAATATTAAATAAATAATTTATACAAAAAAGATAGAAATAGTTCTATCTTTTTAAAACATTTTTTTATTTGCTAAGTTTTCTTTAAATCGGTATAGTTTTGCTGGCCTTCCACTTTCACCAATGTTACTATCTCCTGTTTCTTCTAAAACATCTAAAGTAAGTAGTTTTTTTCTAAAATTTCTTCGGTCAAATGTTTCTTGCCATATTTCTTCATATGCTCTTTGAAGTTCAGGTAGTGTAAAATCACTTGGAAAAATTCTTCTCATCATAGTAAAAGAGTTTAAGATATTCTTTAAATCTTCTATAGCTTTACCTGCAATCTTACTATGATCATATACCATTTTTGGTAGACTTTCTACGGAAAACCAAGAGTATTCATGGTTTGTTCCTTCTTGTTTTAAAGATATAGTTACGCTATCTGTAAGTCCAATTGCTGAAATGCCAAGAACACGCTCTGTTGGTATTCTTGCAGTATCACTAAAAATGGTATTGACGGAAAAATCAATTGTAGTTAATCCTGTGAATTCATAAGCTGCTTGTTTTGCTGCTTCTTCTATTGTTTCTTCTTCTAAAAGAATACATCTTGGTAAGAACCAATAGCCCTTATATGGCTCTGTTTCGTTTTTTAGAAGAAGTATTTTTATGTCCCCCTTATCGAAGAGGAATATATTATCTAATACTTCTGCTTTCATTAAAGGTCCTTCATAATTATTCATATCATCACCCCTTAACTGGTTGCTATTATAGTATAAAAGATGTATTTTGTCAAATACGTAAAAACGACGCATATAGACATGATTATACATTAATCATGGACTTATTTCAGATTATTTCACATTGATTACAAAAATGTTGCGAAAATACGAGAAAAATAGTAAAATGAATAAGTCAAGAAGATATGAGGAGGTTTTATGAAGAAGACAAAAATGATGAAGAAAACAAAAATTATTTGTAGTATTGGGCCTGCTACACAAACTTGGGAAAAATTTAAAGGTTTAGTAGAAGCTGGTATGAATGTTGCCAGAATTAATTTTTCACATGCAACCTTAGAAGAAAGAAAAGTGGTGGAAGATTTAGTTGAACGTGCTAGAAGAGAATTAGGCGCTAATGTTGCTATTTTATATGATACAAAAGGGCCTGATTTAAGAACTTGTTCTTTTATTAATGATTCTATCGAACTTATAAAGGGAAATAAGATTCGTATTGTAGAAGAAGATTTACAAGGAGAGGGAGATGGAACTCGAATTTCATTTAACTATAGAAATCTTGTAGGAAAATTGGAAATTGGACAAGAAATCTTACTTGATGATGGTTTTTATAAATTAATTGTTGTTTCAAAAGAAACCGATGGAGTTACTTGTGAAATTCAAAATTCAGGGACAATTAAATCTAGACGTGGTGTTTGCATTCCTGGTATTCACTTAGATGTACCTTATGTATCTGAGAAAGATAGAGAAGATATTGAATATGCATGTCGTATGGATGGAGATTATTTAGCAATTTCTTTTGTAAATACTGTAGATAATATTCGGGAAGTTAGAGAATTATGTAGGAAATATGGGAAACCAAATATGCCTATTATTTCAAAAGTTGAAACACAATATGCAATGGATCATTTGAAAGAGATTGTAGAGGAATCTGATTATATTATGATTGCTCGTGGAGATTTAGGGATTGAAACAGGTGTTCAAAACTTGCCATTATACCAACAACAGATGATTGATGAATGTCATGCGCAAGGAAAAGGTGTGATTATGGCTACACAGATGATGACTTCTATGAAACATAATATTCGTCCAACCAATGCAGAAGTTACGGATGTATCTAATGCTGTATTGAAGGGTTGTGATGCCATTATGACGAGTGAAGAAACAACGATTGGCGAATATCCTGTAGAAACAATTCAAATGATGACTGAAATTGCTGTTAATGCAGAAAAGATTGCTACTTATCATTCAAAAGAGTATAAATTACTTGGTACAGATATTCATAATACAATTGCCAAATGTGCTGTAGAAGCATCAAAGGATTTACCTTTAAAAGCTATTGTTGCATCAACAAGAAGTGGAAAAACGGCAATCGATATTGCTTCATTACGACCAAATACTTTAATTGTAGCAACAGTAATGGATGAAAAGGTTGCTCGCTTACTAGCGCTTAAATGGGGAATATATACAAAGGTAGTTAATTCTCTTAGCACAACGGATGAGATTGTGAATAGTGGTGTAAATGCATCAAAGGAACTTTTGGATTTAGAGTCAAAGGACTTAGTTGCCGTTATTGGTAGCTATCCTGCTAATGAACATACGAACTTCTTAAAAATTGAAGAAATTTAAAATAAAATTATTTTCATTAAGCTATGAATGAAAAACATTGATAGCTTTTTTGTGTGCCAGGCATGGCATATAACTAGGTGGTGAAAGTCCACTATACAC
>CAPHZB010000078.1 GCA_948629335.1 uncultured Bacilli bacterium | reverse complement strand
TTTTCTTTATGTTAATTCAATTATACCATAAATTAGAAAGGATTTTTTATTTTTGTTTAACTTTGTGATTTTTTATTTTTGTTTAAATTCGGATTTTTATTGTCGGAGGATAATCTCTCGATTTTTTATTCTGTCTCAAAAGAAAAATCCCCAAAATTTATTTTTCAGGGAAAATTTCTGTATAAACAATAAAATGGTCGGAAAAACAGGATTTGAACCTGCAACCTCTCGGACCCGAACCGAGTGCTCTACCAAATTGCGCTATTTCCCGATACTAAATTAAAATAGAAATGAATGTTACTCTTTTATTGTAATGATATTTTCAAAATAGATATGTAGGGAATTTAAAAACTAGTTATAATTCTAAATTGCATAATTCGTTAATCGTTGATTTTTTTTCCTATCTATATTTACACATTTATCATATACATTTACAGTCTCAATTCCAACACTAGTTGTAGCTAAAACTCCTATACGAATTCAAGCATTCTTCCCTCTTGACACTATAATATTTCAGAATTGTCGTTTTGGTGACATAATTCATGGTATTTTCCGATTTAAATTCCTTATGTCATTTTTGAACAAAAAAATAAATGGATAAATCAAAACAAAAAAGAACATATTTGCAATAAATCATGATACTAGACTATATGTAAATCCCCATAAGGGATTGGTTGCTTGATACTCATACACTTCACTTTTGCATGTTTATCAATTGCATTTTTCTCTATTTCCATAATACTACCTAAAGAAGGTGTAAAAAGATAATGCCCTGCATTAGTGGAACCTTTTTGCTTTTTCATTAAACCTTCTATATATTTTTCTTTTGTTACAGCATACTCTTCTGTTTCCAATTTTTGTAGTACAGTGGATAGCGAAAAATTTACATTTGCATCACTACATATAAAATAACTTAACAATCCATAAATTATATTTTTGTATATTTCAAAATCCATTCTAGATAACAAGATTGCAAGATAACTATCGTGTGCAAGTCGAATTAGTGTTTCTACTTTTAAATATTCTCTTTTTACACTGGCACAAGAATTACAATCAGGTCCTGTAATACATTCCTGTTCAAAAATATTCTCTTCTTGTTTAGAAATAGAAAATAACATATAATTTGATGCATAACTCTGTAAACAAGTATACATCTTCCTAACCATCTCTATGCTATCAGATGGATTCGTACCAAAAAGTTTATAGCATTCTTGCAATTTCATCTCTATTTCAGATTTAAGCATATCCAGTCTCCCCCTTAAAGCTTTTTAATACATGGTCTTTTCTAGACTTTTTCTCTAAAACGAAAGTTTCTCATGTTTTAGTATAGTCATTGGCTATTTCAGAACCTTATATTTGAGTTGAATATATGAATCATTTAACTCTTTGCACTCCATTAATTGCAAAGCCTTTAATTTACCAAGTTCTTTAGTGGTAGTTATTGATTCTCCATCTATTAATGTAGATGTATCTCTTCCACCCACTAATAATGGAGCAATTACAATATTTACATAATCAATTAAATTCTCTCGTAAAAACTTTCCATTTAATGTTCCTCCAGATTGAATAGTAATTGCCTCAGCATTATATTTTGTTTTCATATCGATTAATAAACTACTCAAATTCAAAGAATCATAAAATAGAATATCAAGATTGTCATATTTTTCTTGTAATGTATATGCAATATGATCCTTATTTGTGGTCACAAGTATCAACTTATCTACCCAATGACATATATAATCAATCCCTTTTTCATTTAAATGAGGCTTGTTATCAATAATAATGAACCTACAATCAATTTTATCATGGTATATTGTTCTTTCATTTACACCAATCTTAGCCATTACTCTTCCTGTATTTAATGAATAAAAATCTGTAGTAGCTTCAACCTCATAATACTGGTGTAACCCCTCCTTTACGCCCTCTATTTGACACCAATCTTTATCAGCATCAAGACTATCACTATTTCCGCTACTAATTTTTCCATCTAATGATTCTAACATAAATAATGTTGTTATGGGTCTTTCTTCCATATGTATCTCCTCATATTCATTGTAACTTGCAATATTTATATCGGCTTTATCTTTATTCTAACACATTTTAAAATAATATAAAACCCGAACTAAAAAAATTCGAGTTTAACATTCTAATGGTGTTTACAATCAGATTCGAACTGATGACCTTTTCCTTCGGAGGGAAACGCTCTATCCAACTGAGCTATGTAAACATGGCTCTATTATACCACTTCATATAATATTTGAAAATGAGAATGAGTAGATTTATTCATTTAATAAGCTATTATCTCTAACAGAAATAGCCATCGATCTAGTTTACTTGTATTCTACTAACTTATATAAAAACCGATTTGCACCATTGAATAAACCTATTCATCATCATATTATCCATTACTTACTTCATATCCTTATATCCCTACTCATAATATATTGTAATTCAGGTCAATAGCATATTCATTATCAATATAATTACAATATTAATTACAATATTAATTAGACATAAAATCCCAACTAATAAAAAAACAATCCATGCTTTTGAGAAAACGTCTCCTATAACATATGCCTCTTTTGGATTATTGGGATTATACCTTATTTCTACAGCTTTTTCCCCTTCAAAATAAGCCTTGCTTCTATGTCGTATCGTAGTGCTTATTTGATATTTAATATTTTCCACTTCATATTCATACACTGGAAAATAATATTTTCTTTTAACTGTTCCAGAACCTGAAACACTAGATTCTTCCATAATAATGGGTTGAATATCATATAGCACTCCCTTGCATGAATCTGTACAATTCTTAAGCACTTTATCTGCTTTATGTTTAAGATATATACCTACTCCTATACAAATCATAAATGCTTCACAAACGCCACATATCAAGAAAATATTCACAAAATTCATATTCTATCACCTCTCATCTACCATAACATTTAGTAAATCTTTATACTATACTTCTTTCTTCTACTCCTATTTTTTAATTTTAATTCTTCTATAATTCTTTAAAGTATTTTCTTATATATTCATCATTATGAGGTACATTAAAACCTCTAGATTTCTAAAAGAAAAATTGACTTCTTTTTAATCTTTTTTCTTTGTCTTTCCTGATTATTTAAATAACTTTTAATACTAATTATGTATTCTTAATCTTTTGGAGCATTTCTATTTATCTTATAGTTCAAAATGCTTTGTAAAATGATTCTACAGGATAGCCTTCCTTAAAATTTCTATTAAAATCCTATTTATCGTTCACAACCACTTCCACTAAATCGTTCAGACGATAAAATCTACAATCATTTTTAGAGGATGAGTCTATATTGAATTTCACTTTCATATTTTCAAACAGTTCTTTTGATAAACATAAATCTAAATCTTTTGCATATTTTCTCAAATCATATAGTAATAAGCAGCCGCTTGATAAGATATAATATTCCGCTTTTGGCAATTGCAAGCTATCCACTAATTGCAACAATTGCTCTTTATTCATAATCGTCTCTTTTCATTCTATAACATAACTACTACTTGTACCTTCAGAAGTTTTGTAATGTGCTTTGTCTACAATCCCACCATAGTTTAGGATTAATTTTCAGGAGCCATAATTCCTATCATTACAATTGACTCTTACTTTCTCAAAACCTAACCTTTTGCATTCTTCTAGCGCTAATCTCATCATCCTCATTCCATAACCTTTTTTTCATTCAGAGAATCTAATTGTATAAAAAATTTGACTACCTCTCGTTCGCCAAAACCCATTTAGATTTGTCCTAATTCCCACTTGACCAATAGGATAATCGTTTACATAATAAATATATCGATTTGTTGTTGCATCCCATAATTTGGGATTCATCAAGGTTTCTTCTTCTATATATTTTTCCATGTATTCTTTAAATTTCTGATAATCCTTACCAAAAATGGGAGTCCCTGCCCCTAATTCTGTCTGTGGCATAACTTGGTACATTTCATACTCCAATTTGTCCATGTTGGCACTTCTTTTTACAAGTTTCTCCACTATGCATTTCTCCTCTAAATTTTTCTATTCTACGAGGAATTATAACTCAAAATATGGACTTTTTCAACCATCAATGACATACACACTTTTTAATAATAGATTCTAGCCTTTTCTTATTAATACCGCTTTAAATGCCATTTTAACAAGTTTAGAAAACTTTTCTTCTACTGCCAATTTTTTTGCATGTCCTCTTTTTCGACAAAAATAATTAGATTAATAAACTATAATATCCTCTTCGTAAAGAAAGGATGTTGTGTATCAATGATCAAACAGGAAATAATTGACTTAAAAAGGGAATTTGAAAGAATAAAGAAGATGGGATATATTAAAACAACTAGAAATGGACCTACAGGTATAGGGAAAACATTTGAAGATTTAATTGGAAAAAAGGAAGATACTTTGGATACCCCAGATTATCATGGAATTGAAATTAAAACAAAAAGAGGATACTCGCAAAGTTATATCACTCTTTTTAATGTGACACCCAAAGGAAAGAATGAATTTGAAATAAAACACCTCTGTAACGCTTATGGTTATCCAGATAAAATTTTAAAAGAGAAAAGAGTATTAGCAGTCTCAGTTCAAGCAAACAGCACTACTTTAGTAAGTAATCGTTTTCTATTCAAATTAAACATCAATTATAAAAATGAAAAAATATTCTTAAGCATTATGGATAAAAATATGAATATATTGAACAAGGACACATATTGGGAATTTAAACAGATTAAGGAAAGATTAGAAAAGAAGTTGCCTGTTTTAGCATATATAAAAGCATGTACTAAAACTATAGAGCATATAAACTATTATAAATATTATGATATTCAATTTTATAAGCTAAAAAGTTTTCATACATTTTTAAAACTTCTAGAACAAGGAAAAATTAGAATTACTTTCAAAATAGGCGTTTTTAGAGAAGGACCTCGAAAAGGTGAAATTCACGATCGTGGAACTGGTTTCGAAATAAGGGAAATAGATATAAATGAATTATTTATTAAGGTGAGCACTTAGGTTTAAAGATAATTATTATCCTAATGGCCAAGGGGGTGCAAATAAAAAGGATATCTCTATAAAGATACCCTTTAAATATTCATAAATGGTCGGGAAAACAGGATTTGAACCTGCAACCCCTTGGTCCCAAACCAAGTGCTCTACCAAGTTGAGCCATTTCCCGATAATGGTGCGCTCGAAGGGATTCGAACCCCTGACCTTTTGGTTCGTAGCCAAACACTCTATCCAGCTGAGCTACGAGCGCAAGCTATCACCTAAGCACTTCTAAATTACGTATCAATAATAACATACTTTTAATAGCTAGTCAAGTAGTATATAGCGTAAAGAACGTAAATTATGATTAGAATATGATAATGTCTTAAGTGTTAGTATTTGATTATGTCTCA
>CAPHZB010000077.1 GCA_948629335.1 uncultured Bacilli bacterium | reverse complement strand
AATAAAATGATGATTTCTCACCATTTTGTTATATTTTATCTTACAAATCTATAAACAAAAAAACTAGGTAAACTATTCTACCCTAGTTCTTCATAAATGGGGGGGGAGGGGTAATTCCACCCTTTATGTTATTCTCGTCTACTTCATAACAGCTATTTCTAATTTATTTTCATTATGTATCAGTATTAAATTAGCATATACTTGGTACTCCAATTCCTCTTTATAATGAATCTCACAATTCACATAATAAGCATTCGCATCTGTAATTTTATCTGTTGTATATGCTTTTTTTTCAATCTTCTTCACATCAACTTTGCTCACAATAGGTAATTCCTGTTCCCGTTTCCCATATATATTATTCTCTACATAACGATATACAGTATCCTTTGCCTTTTTTATAAAAGAATCTTTATAAGAAGATAAGACAAATTGTGTACCACCAATATCATTTTTATTTGTAGCGCTATTTAAAGTAAAGAAATCAGCTAAAAAGATTTGTGACAGCAAGGAAGCATATTTCTCTTCATCTTTTGGTTCCTTCTCCAACTCCTCTTTTAATTCTTTAAATAATTCTGATACATAAGCAGGATCATTCTCATCTAAATTATAGTTGTATGATTCAATTTGATTTACAATTTTTATCTCCTCAGGTGGTTCCTTTTTAAGACTAGATAAAAGTTCAAAAATACAATAAATTAAAATTCCAAAAATGAAAATCATAAATAAGCAAACAATTGGACCTGTTCTTATCCTACGTTTTTTCTTTGTCATTCTTATTCCCCTTTATTCTCGTTTTCTTTTCCTATTTTTTTAATCAAATCATGAACAATTATAGAATCTGATATTGATATTAATTGTTCTGCATATGCTTTATTTTTTTCAACAAGTTCTGTACTCACAGTTTCTTCTGCATTTAATAATTTTACTTCTTCCTTACTTCTACTATAATACATGGTATTTGTAAGCCAGTTCCCATCAGGGAAAACAACAACGTTCTGTTCTCCCTCTTTTAAAGAAAAGATATCTGTTCCAAGAGCATATTTGTTATAAATACCTAACATATTTCCAAGAGTTGGAAGAACATCAATCATTCCCATAACTTCATCAACTGTCTTTTGATATTTTTTATCTTTTGTCCAAATAATAAAAGGTACACTTCGATTTAATTCATATTGATAATAATCTACTTTTACATAATTTGGATCAGCCTCGTCAAGTAAAGAATCGGTTTCTGGATTATAATTATAAAATTTATTATATTCTGACTTCTTTAGTTTTGCATCATGATCCCCATAAATAACAAGTACTGTATTATCTAAAATTCCTGCCTCATCTAGTGACTCAATAAATTCTCCTAAAGCTTCATCTGCATAATGTGCTGATTTAAAATAATACCCTATCTTTGTTCCTTCTAAATATGGTGCTACTTTATCCTCTTCTGTTCCATCTTCATTTACAACTGTATATTTCGCACTTACATCAAAATCACTATACGCTTTCCCATCATCATTAAAGGGGGTATGATTAGATAACATAATTAATGTTCCATAAAATTTTGAATGTTCCTCTTTAATTTGTTTAATAATTTCTGTCGATTGTCTAAAGAAGGACTTATCAGAAAGACCTAATCCTACCTTTTCATCTAAGTTATAACTTTCCTTATGACAATAAAATTTATCATATCCTAAACTCATATGAGCTGCATTTCTATTCCAAAAAGTACAATTATTTCCATGCATACTAAAAACATAGTAATCTTTTTCTTTTAATAGTTTTTGAATGGATGGGTAATTCCTATCAAAATAATTAACAAATACAGTTCCACGACTTGCAGGTAAGAGAGATGTCGAATAAGTAAATTCAGAATCACTTGATGTTCCTACACTTTCTTCTGCGTAAAAGTTTGAAAAATATAGGCCTTCACTTGCTAGTTTGCGCAGATTCGGTGTTACATATTCCCCATTAAATGAAGTTTCCAGTAAAAAGTTTTGAATACTTTCTGCATGAATCACTAAAACATTTTTTCCTTTAAAAATATCAGTATATTCGTTCGTTTCTCTTTCTTTTTCAACACTATAAAATTCACGGAATGCTTTTGCAGCTTCATCATATCCAAATAAGGGATTAATTTCTGATTTTAAAGTGGCAAATAAATCGTTAAACTGATAAGTATATGCACCAAATTTCATCATAATTAAATTTGGATTCCACTGCTTATTTAATCTTCCTATATCAGTTGATGTAAGCGTAGAAATAAAAAATCCCAGAATAATTAAGCCCATAACAACCGTATTTAATAGTCGTTCTTTTCCAACTTCCACTTCAGCTACTTTATTATAATACCCTTTTTTCTTTAAATAACAGTGCACAAAAATTAAAACGACAATTTGAAATAGAAACATAAAATCCTTTGTTTCCATAACGTTTTCAACAACTGCATCCGTAACACCTAATAACTGGGTTGAACTTTTTAAAAGCGAAAAGGACGCAAAAGAAACATAGTTATTATAGTAAACCGAATTCACAACACAAATGAGTGTAAAAATGATAGAAAATACTAGAAAATATTTGAACTGATTTTTTGGTTTCAATATATATCCAATACTACCCACCAGTAAAATGACAGCAGTATCTGCTAAAATAGGGCTAATATCAAAAATATTTTTAACAGTGACTGCTCTAAGCAATATTGCATTTATTAAAGAAGTAAGTACGAATGTTAAAAATAGAACATTCGTTTTCGCATATCTTCCTAAATCACAAAAAAAAGAAATTGAAACATTTTTTATCTTCCTAAAAATACTTCTAGAAGGTTTCTGTTTTTTTGTTTCCAAATAAATCACCTCGTAATTACCTATAGTATATCACGCAAGTAGGAAAAATTCAAATTTTTATTTAAAAAAAGGTACCCTGTGTCTACAAGTTGAAGTTTCTCTTCCAACATTCTCTCCATTTATGTAAGGCGCCGCTTTTGTTTTTCCTTTAAATGATATAAGTAATATACATTTTCTTCTAGGAAACTACTACAAAAGCTAAGTTAAAACCAACAAATTAAATACAGATTTGCTTCTATCCTGTCAAGAGACTTGGATTATAAAAATTAGGTACATTTCCCTCAATAATTTTCATTACAATTGGAATATTCGTGGTGGCTTCTACTGTTTTAGAGGCAAAAGGAAGAAGGACTTGCATAGATACCTTAACATATACAATGACTTCTAAAAATACATTATTAATACCATAATTGGACACCTTCGTTTGAATATCGGAAGAAACATCTCCTACTAAATTGATGCGAACAGGGATTTTAGGACCTAAATTGGATAATAATGCATTTTTAAAAAGGACCCCACTTGGAATTTCATAAATAATTCCTTGTTTTAATTTATGCAAATCATAATTGCTAAAAATAGTATCTGATACACCTAAACTATCAATATTTCCTTCTTCTACCTTTTCTAAATATTCTTGTACATAGTTCGTAATCATATTTAAAAGTTTATTTACACTAATGGGATTTACATCTACTTCTCTTACAAAGCCATTTTCATCTTTTGATGTTACAATGATATCCTCTACATCCATTGTATTAAGAACTTTATCATTTACTGCTTGTGTAATTAAAAGGGTTGCTATTTTAGTAGCTCTACTTTCTGCATAAGTAAGTAAAACAGGTGTTACTTTTGTATTGATAATTTTAAATGATAAAAAAACAGCAATACCTAAAAGAAAAAGAGTCAGAAAAAAAAGATTCCATTTTGTTTTTTTAAAAAGTGTTTTCTTTCTATGAAATCTTCTTCGCATTGTATCACCTATTTAACTATATGTATAACTTATCTAATTTATCTAATAATAAGAATGGTGATTTTATGTTAGAGACAATTATGAGTAAAGATATTATTTCTATTGATGAAGAAAGTAGTATAAAAGAAGTCGCATCTAAAATGCTAGATTATGATATCGGTTTTTTACCTATTACTAGAAAAAATAAAATTGTTGGCGTGATTACAGATCGTGATATAGCCACCACTGTATTTAAAAATACAACCAATTTAGATACACAAATAAAAGATTATATGCATAAACACATTATCTCATGTGATAAGAAGAAAGATGTGTTAGATGTCTTACAAATTATGCGAAAAGAAAAAATTAAACGTATTTTGATAACAGATAAAAAAAGAGTCATTGGAATTATTTCTTTATCTGATATTATTAATAATACTGATTTTTTTGAAGAAATTCTAAAAACATTACGAGAAATTTTTACAATAAATAGAAACACTGATACATATAAAACAGAAATCGATGAATTTTATTTATAGCTTGCAATCCTTATTCTCTCCTGTTAAAATAAATAGCGGTGATTTTAATGAAACATGCAACAAAAAAATACTATGATAAAGAGAGATTTGATAAAATACTTTATCATCAATGGGACAATTCCTATGCTACTTTACTAAAGGAATTTGAATATTACTTAAGTGATTTTCCATATGATGTACGTGCTATCAATGAATACATGCGTCTATGTATAAAATTAAATGAACTAGAAAAAATTAGACCTTACATAGAAGACGCATTATATACAAAACATACAAGTGAAAAAGAGCAATTGGCCTTTAAACATTTACAGTTAAAATGGTATTCCTACATGCATAGATTCGAAGATTGTTATACAATCTTTAACGAAATAAAGAATCTGCCACAAACACCAATTGCAGGCTTTTACCAAGTAAATCTAAATTTTTATTTACGTTTTAAACTAGGTTTACTAAAGAGTCATGAATACCAAACAAGCACTTATTTATTTCAACAAATCATAAATTATGACATTGAAAGAGCAGCTAACCACATACAAAAACATATAAAAAGTGTAGAAAACCAGAATGAATGGTTTGCAAACTCTATCCATTTAGCCGATTTTTTAGAACAAATACAAAAAGAACTTCCAAATTAAAATCATTTTAATACGCTTTATTTTTCTAATAAGTATTGTTTTAAATCTTCGAATTTGGGCTATATCGATGGAGACTACACTCCTTTCTCACAAGTCATAACCTTTGATGACACAAATCAAATTATTACTGTGTATCCTAAAAAAAATACAGATAATATTCCTATTACAGATATCATATCTCCTATTTTGGAAAGAAATAGTAAAATAAAACGAAAAAGTCAAATTGAAAAATTTAATGAAAGATATAACAAAAAATAGTTCTAGTGTTTCTACTAGAATTTTTTAATATTTTTTGCAATATGGTTATGCATAACAGATAATAAAATTATTTTACTTATAAACAACACCAAGGGTAAAAAAATGTATAAGTATTTATAGTTTTTGGATTTCATCAATAGATAGTTTCGTGTATTTTGCGATATCTAAAATATTCATATTGTCCTGTAACATTTGTTTAGCTATTTCTATTTGGCTCTCTAGCTTGCCTTTTGCTTCTCCTTTTACCATTCCTTCCTCGATTCCCTCTAGTTTTCCTTCCATCCTAGCTCCTTTTATTTGCGTATTCCTAATTTTCTTATCCACTTTCTCAGCATCATATAGTCCTATGATTTTTTCATCTTGACTAATTCGCTCTAATTCCTGCATCGCTTCCCTC
>CAPHZB010000076.1 GCA_948629335.1 uncultured Bacilli bacterium | reverse complement strand
TGATTTTTTATTTCATGCCCCATAATCCTACCCACAAACTCTACACATGCCTCATCTTCTATGGTAGTTTTATCATTTTTTTCTATTATATTTCGTTCTAAATCCTATTGATTTCAATCCTGACCATTTTTCTTTTTTATTCATCCATTTTATATCGTTTGTTAAATAATATTCTCTTGTTACTATCCCATTATGTTCTTTTTCTATTGTTTGTTTGCATTTTTCTTTTTTAGCTTTTTCTAATAATTCTTTATCACTAAAGTATTCTTTTATTTCTTCATAAGTTAATTTTTGGTTTTCTTTTACTAGCAATACATAATCTGCCTTTCCTTTTAATACTGCTTTTATAGTATCTACTTGTGCGTTTAATGCATCTGCTGTTACAACACAATCTTTTAAATTTAGTTTTTCTAGTAGTTTTGGCCTCATCGGTATTTCATTGGACTTTTCTTCTATATAATCCTGAATTAAACTGATACCATACTTTGCAGAATAAACACTCATTGTATTTACAACATTGTCATTCTCATTTATTCCTGTACTTCCTTTTGAACCATTACTTGTGTTTCCATCCATACTTAATATATCTTTTTCTTTTGTTTTTGTTTTTGTTTTTGAAGTCATTAAATCTATCTTTTCTATTAGATAATTTATTGTATCTGCATATAAAGATTGTGGTTCCAATATAGATATTACTCTTTGAATTGTATCATGTGATGGTATTCCATTTGGTAATTCTAAATATTGTCTTAACCATTTTTCTTTCTTTTTTGCAAATGACTCAATTTCTGTCCATTCATTGCATTTTGCTAATATTGCAAATAATGTAATGAGTATTATATCTTCCATTTTGTGCCTTACATTTGGTGCATATCTTGTATCAGTTTGTTTTTTACTATAGTTATCATATCCTGTATTCCCCTATTATGTAGTTCATTAAATTCTATATTTACTTCGTTGAACATTTTGCCTATTTCTTGTAATTTACTACTTTTTCTACTCATATTCTTTTTATCCTTTTCTTTATTATACATGAAAAAACACACAAGTTTCAAAAAATCATGCGTTTATCCTGAATTAACAGAACAATCTGTAAAAAAGCAATTAAAAAAATGGGCATTTATAGCAAATAAGGAATGTTCAGAAATCCCATTAAATCTTCACCCTCATCAACTTCGACATTCTGCTGTGACACATTGGTTAGATGATGGTATGAATATTGTTCAAATATCATATCTTTTAGGCCATGAACAATTGCAAACAACAATGATTTACTTAGAAATAACTGTAGCACAAAAAGCTAAAACACTCGAAGTAATAGAGGATACAACAAATGATAAAGTTCGGACTGCTGAGATTAGTAAACTAACTGACTTATGAAAATAATAAAATCCCAACTAATTTGATTGTATTTGCTCATGAAATAAAGAATTTATCATAAAAGTTGGGATTTTAAAAAGGTTGGCATAACGAAACGAGTGTGGCTGGTAGGTCTCTTTAAAATAATCTGGATACTTAGAATGTAACCCCTTAACAATAGAATTTATAAGATAATTTATGCTTTTTCTATGATAAATGTTTTTCTGATTTGAGTAAAATAAATAATCATTTCCATAATCAACATATATTTCTTTTAAATATTTATCCTAAGATAAATACAAAAAGAACGCTAAACAATAAATCGTTACTACTATGAAAACAAATGAAGAATATATTTAACAAAAACATGATAATAATTGTTGAAATAGTATAAAAGTGTGCTAAAATAGTAAGCAATTACAAGGGAGGTCAATTATGAATGTAAATGATATTTTGTCATCAATGACAGAGGAGCAAATAAAAGATTATAAAGATAGTTCAATTGAAATGCAAACATCTGCAGGACAAAGTCTAGATGAAATTGTTATCAAATTGGAACGATTAAGAAGACAAGGAAAGCTAAACTATTATGCAAATTGGAATGGTATTAAGTTATATTCATTAGATGTAACTATGGATAGTGCTTTTAAAAAATGTTTAACTTGTTCTAAAAAAACATGTCTTAGAAGAGAAAAAAGAGGGTTTGAAGATGCTGAAGCAACTATTAAAAAAAGGGAAAAAGAGGCACAAGAAAAATTGCCAACTTGGATAGAAGAAGGAAAAAAATATATCCATCCTGAAAAATTTGAAATTTGGGAAAAAACTTGCATTGCTTCAGCAAATGGCTTTTATAATGGATTAGGAGTGGAAAAAGCATTAGAAATAATGGTAATGCTAGAAAATAAAGTTGAATTACCAAAGATAAAACAAAAAATAAAAGATGACGGACATAGTGGTATGACTGAGTCTATCACAATGAATTTAGTTTTATTCTATGCAAAACGAGGTCCTGCTTTATATAATTTTATGTATAAAAATAGAATGTCAAAAATATATAAAAAATATGTTTCTAAAATACGAGAACTTAATAAAAAACTAAATATGGGCTATAAATATTCAGAAGCAATGGAAGAGTTAAAAAATCATAAAATTATGGATATTTCAATATATTTTGATTTAACAAATGATGATGAATATACTAAATATAAAGAAGATGACCACAACGGAACTATTTTAATTAATGAGGATTTAACGTTTGAAGGTGTTATAGATAATGAAAAATATATAACTGGTAAAATGTTAGGTAATGAAGGAATAACATTTGCTGATTTTTGCAATTATACAAAGTCATCTCACTATTGTGGAATTAGACAAAATGATAAATTAATTGGAAGACGTGAGATTTATTCTGTTTCTAGTGGTGTCACTGATAAAGGTGGTGTCATTATAAAATTAGCAGATTCAGCTAAAGATTTTGTTGATGAAATTGATTTAGAAACTGAAATAAAACAATTAAAAAAAGACTTTGTTGTTGATGTTAAAGATATGTGTGCATGGTTTAGTACAAACATCGATTCAGAAACACAAAGAACATTTATGACATTAAGAAATGAATTAAATAAAAGATTAGTCAATGCTTTATCTAATCGAATAAATCAGGAAGATTTAGAAGAAAAACAAGAAAAAATAGAAAAAGAAGAAGTAAAACAATTAAAATTACAAAGAAAACTAGAAAGGTGCAAACAAACTGGTAAATAAGTATTTGATTATTCAAAAAATTAATTTATAACCTAAATTTCGGTCATTTTGTAGTATACGAAACATAAAATCTTGTAAAGTCTTATTTTATAAGCATACAAGATTTTTTTATTGCGAATTTAGCAAAATAATATATACTATATATGCAGTATACTTGAGGTGAAAAAATGGCTATTTATCAAGATAAAATTGTAGATATTCCACCTAAGACTATTTTACACAAAAGAAAGAATATTAGGTATGTTTACATTTATACAAAGTTTTATAGAAACAAAGATGGGAATGCAAGAAATCGTTCATTATGTATAGGAAAACAAATATCTGATACTAAAATGAATCCTAATGATAATTACTATTGCCATTTCAGTATTGAAAAAGAAACTGATGATATAGAAATAGTTAGAATAGGCTATTCTATGGTGGTAGAAAAATGTTTCAAAGAAACAGGATTGGATAAAATATTATCTAATAGCTTTGGCATAGGTGCGACCGTGTTAGGTTGAATAAAATAGCAAGCGGAAATCTTGCCTAGAAAAGGATAGCCGTCCTATCTAGTAGTTAGACTTGGATTCGAAGTGGTAACACTAGAATTAAGCGTAGTCAAACAAGATATTAGGGATACTATAGAGCCACGAAATAAGCTATGAAATTCGAGTGCAGATGTCTTCTATACGACAGAATGCAATATGAAATAGAACGACAAGGCTAGGACTATTTCAACTCGACGGGGTCTAAGAACTATTCATGATATACAATGTTTATTCGATGAACGGTGAGAACCTATATTTTCTCCCTATTTAGTGAAAGGCAATAGAACTAAACTAAATTGAAAGTTAAAAGGAGTATGATAAACAAACTCTCACGAAAGTAAGAATATCAAACGAAATATAGGTAGTCAGAGAACTCATAGTACTGATGATGCTGTATCAATAAATACGGAGTAAGGAAGGGGTTCAAATAGTATAGCATTTGTTAAAAAGAAACACGACTATCACTCAGTGGATATAAGAAAGTGAAAACGTACATTAACAATGTAAGTCTTATTATTGGAAGCCGTATGCGGGAAAGCCGCACGTACGGATTTAAGAGGGTTGCATAGGGTGACCTATGCTTCTACTCACTATATATGTAATGATATCAAGGTAATAACATCCTACCTTGTTCAAGGAGGAGAATCAATGAACTACGTTGATGATTATATGAATGAACACTGCTTTCCAAACAGAAAGAGAATAATAACATCTCAAAAAGTTTCAGAAATATTTGAAAGCATTATGGATACAGGTATGAACAAATTTTTCAAACAGTGGATTAAAAAAGTAGCAGGAACAGATTATATTTGTTACGATATAACCTCTGTATCAACATATTCAGATTGGATTACTCATGCAGAATATGAATACAATAGAGATCATGAAGATTTAAAAAAAATCAATATAGGACTATTCTCATCTGAAACGACCAAAATTCCAGTGTATTATGAAAATTATAATGGTTCTCTAACAGATAAAATGAATCTTATAAATGTGATTAAAAATATCAAAGATAAAGGAATTAAAAGAGTAAAAATAGTAATGGATGAAGGATTTTTTGATAAAGAAAGATTACTAGAATTATTTAATTCAGGTTTAACATTTACCATAGGAATGCCTGGAAATCTAAAATTATCTAAAGAGATAATTAGTGACAATAACACAGACTTGTATACATCAAAATATTCAACAGATTATCCAAATACATTTGGAAAGTTAATTGATTATAAATTATTTGGAATAGAAGGAAAATCTTTGTTGGATTAGATACAAATACAAGGAATTTAAAACTAGAAGATTTAAATCGAAAAATTGTCCAACATAGTGAAGAATTAAAGAATAGTCGAAAAAAATATAGTACAGTAATTAAAGAGAAAAATATACGTCACTATTTAAAATTAAAGAAAAAGAAGATTCGAAAGGATTTATCTTCGAACTAGACGATAACAAAACCAAAGAGATGAGTGCGAATTATGGATACTTTTTGATTTTTACTACAGATATGAAAACCACAAATAATATTATCTATCACTATAGAGAAAAGATATAGATGAGAAAATGTTTTATGCACTTAAGAATTATAATGACCTAGATAGATTAAGAACACATAATCAAAAGACTACTGATGGGAAGGTATTTGTATCCTTCATATCACTGATTTTACGTTCATGGTTAAATGAAAAAATTGGTGAATACAAAAAAATGTCTCATCTAACACTTAAGAAGTTGATTCTTAAATTAGGAGACATTCAAGTTTTACATAACAAAATGGAAGTTCGTTATTTAAAAAGTGTTACTAAAGAGCAAAAGAAAATTCTTGAATATTTTGGCTTAAATACTGATGATATACTTAATAATTCTATTGAAATTTTACGATAGTTGTATACTACAAAATAGCCGGGAATTTAGGTTATAATGGAAAAGATTTAAAAATTAAAAAAGCCTATATTACAACTTATGTCTTAAATGAATCAGATTACCACTGTTATGTAGTAAGTAATGATAATTATTTATAGGCCTTTCGCTATTTAGTGTGGGTAAGTGTCAAATAAAACTGGGTAAATCGAATT
>CAPHZB010000075.1 GCA_948629335.1 uncultured Bacilli bacterium | reverse complement strand
AAACCTTTTATAAAAGAGCTATACTTATATGTTTTCTTTACAATTATTGTTTATAGCTAGTTTCGCAACAAGTCTATTAAAAAAATTTGGAAATAATGGTTATGCTAATTTCTTTGTAGAAGATACTGATTATAATAATTACTTAAAAGAATTATGGCGAGGACCTTAGTGGCTATGCCACTAGTCCCGCTCACAGACTATGTTTTGATACTATGACATCGCATAGTATTTTTTAAATATTTAAAATTAATACTTTGAAAGTTTGAGAATTTTTACTACTTTTGAAAGTAAAAATATAAGGAATAATAAAAATATATGTGAATGTCTCTCAATAACGGAAGTATCATAGCTCTCTATAAATAAAGGTTATAAAAGCATTTAAGAACTTATGAAAAGTCGCTTAAAATATACTATACTTTTTTATTTTAAAAATTGTATTAAAAGGATAAGAAAAATATATTATATGTATAAAATACACTTTAAAAATCGTTTAAAAATAAAGCTTTATCTATTTATTCATTTTCTTTACAGGGTAAGTTTTTATTTATAAAAGATATTTGTAAAGTGTTTTGTCAAAGAGTTTATATTATTCAATACAATATTTGTATAAACTTTATATTTGTTGATATAAAAATTGTAAGTATATATGAGAAATTCAGTCTATTAAAAAATATTTTATCCCCATTTATGGTACAATGGATGTACTAGACTTGTTCGGAAATTAAATTTCATTAAAAATCAATATACAAGGAGGACCTAAAAATAGTGGCATCCGCTAGATAGTAAGCCTTTGATTTTTATAAATAGTTATACTATTCGTAAGTTTTCGAACAACTCTATTCTAAATTTATGATAGATTGAAGCTATCTTTTATAAAATTTTAGTTTTATGGAGAAAAAAAGGAGGAATAAAATGATCGATACACATTGTCATTTAGATAGAGAATTATATAAAGATGTAGACACAGTCATAAAACATATGGGAGAGAATACAATGATAGCAGCAGGAGTTGATTATAAAAGTTCTATTCATGTTTTAGAACTAATAAAGGACAATCCTACTATTTATGGGGTGATTGGGTTTCATCCAGAAGAAATCGAACACTATACTGAAGATTTCTTAGCCTTTTTAGAAGAAAATTTAGAAAATCCTAAAATTGTTGGAATAGGGGAAATTGGACTCGATTACCATTACACAAAAGAAACAAGAGATAAACAGATAGAAGTTTTCAAAAAACAATTGGATTTAGCTTCTAAATACAACAAGACAGTTGTTATTCACTCTAGAGATGCTTTAGAAGACACTTTACAAATTATAAAAGATTATCCTAACTTAAAAATGGTACTTCATTGTTTTGGATATAGCTTAGAAGTTGCACAGATGCTTTTAAAATATGCCATTAAATTTGGAATTGGGGGTGTTGTTACCTTTAAAAATAGTAAAAAACTAAAAGAGGTTGTAAAAGAAATACCAATAGATCGTTTTTTACTAGAGACAGATAGTCCCTATTTAACGCCAGAGCCACATCGTGGAGAAGAAAATGAACCCTACAATATCATTTATGTTGCAGATACTATTGGTGCCTTAAAAGGCATTTCCAAGGAGGAAGTTCTTCGTCTAACAACTGAGAATGCTATTCGTCAATTTGACTTACCGCTTTGATTATGTTACACTTTTTATAGTACATAGGTACAAAATTGAGGTGAATTTATGAACTTTTATTTACTAGATTTACTTGGTAAATGGATTAGTTTAGCATTTATTACTATTTGCCCAACTATAGGTAAAGAGAAAACTTCAACATTAGAAAATGAGAATTTAAACTTAAGAAGAGATACAAGCGTTGTTGCTACTGTGACAGAATATACAACAATAACTAAAAATGATCCTACATTAGAAGAAGGAAAAACAAAAATAGAAACCAAAGGAGTTAATGGACTTGTATATGATATCGAGGGTAGTGACATTACCATTCAAGAGATGACACCAGAGGTTGTTCTAAAAGGAACAAAAAAAGCAAAAACTACAACTAATAATACAAAGCCAACTCCTGTAACACCACAAAGAGTAGAAGTCTATGATAATTTGACTATGGAAGAATTAACTAAAAAATTGGATAAAAATTTGAAATCTACTCTAACAGGGACTGGAAAATATTATGCGAAGTATGCAATTGAATATGGGGTAGACCCTTATTTAGCGCTCGCTATTTCTCTTCATGAAACAGGATGTAGTTATAGTTGTAGTAGCTTAGTACAAAACAAGAATAATGTTGGAGGAATGATGGGTTCTAATGGCGCACTTTCCTTTTCTACGATAGAAGAGGGAATTAGAAAATTCATTTTGAATATTAAAAAGAATTATTATGATCATGGACTTACAACTGCTGAGGCAATGAATCCGAAATATGCAGCTAGTACAACATGGGCACAAAGAGTAAATAAATATATGGAAACAATAAGAGCAAGTTAGGCTTGCTTTTTTTAGTACTATAAAGTTATAATGAATTTGGTGATTTTATGAAATATTCTCCAAAAGAAATGCAAGCTCTATTAGAAACGAAAGAATTTTCTTTTAAGAAAAAATTTGGACAAAACTTTATTATTGATGAAAATATCATTGATTCTATTTTAAAAAATATTGAGCTTACACAGGATATTATGGTGATTGAAGTAGGTCCTGGAGCAGGGTCCCTTACTTATAAATTAGCGCAGTACGCTAAAAATGTATTGTGTTATGAAATAGATACTTCCCTAAAGGAAATTATAGAAGAAAATTTACAGACTTGTTCTAATGTAGATATTATTTATGATGACTTTTTAAAACGTGATGTAAATAAAGACTTAGAAACATATTCTTTTGATAAACTTTATGTTGTTTCCAACTTACCTTATTATATTACAACCCCTATTTTAGTAAAATTCATAGAAGATCAGGTTCCAGTTGAAAAAATGGTTTTTATGGTACAAAAGGAAGTGGGGAATCGTTTTAAAGCAAAACCAAAAACCAAAGATTATGGTTCTTTAACAGTATATCTTAATTATTATTTCGATGTAAGAAAAGTAATTCAAGTATCTAAAAATGTTTTTCTTCCAAAACCAAATGTAGATAGTGTTGTGATTGAATTTAGAAGAAAAGATACATTGCTTTTTTTAAAGAATAGTGAACTATTTTTTAAATTAGTAAGAGATGCTTTTGTTCAAAAACGAAAAACAATTAAAAATAATTTAAAAAACTACAATTTAGACACAATTGAAAAAGTGTTGGTGGAAAATCAATATTCGCTTAGCTCTAGGGCAGAAGAGCTTCCTCTTGAAATCTTTGTTCAAATGGCGAATGCATTGTCATAAAAAAATTTTTACTTCATATCATGGAGTAGGTGCATTTTATGGAAATTATATTAAAACTATTTTGGGCAGTAATTTCTGTATTGATGATTGCTTTAAGTATTTATTTCACACATTATTTTCATTTCGCACAATTTAAACTTTCTTCTTATATAAAAAGTTTTAAAGGAAATAAAAAAATTAAAGATGGAATTTCTCCTATCAAAACACTACTTCTTACATTGGCGGGTCGAATTGGTGTAGGAAGTATTGCTGGTATTGCTCTTGCTATATATATTGGCGGGGCGGGGACGATTTTTTGGGTATGGGTAATTAGTATTTTGACTTTACCTCTTGCTTATGGAGAAACCATACTTGGTTCTTTATATAAAAAGAAGTTTGGAAAGGAATACATAGGTGGTCCTAGTTATTATATACGTGATGGCCTCCAAAATAAAAATTTGGCAAGTATTTATGCTACCCTTATCATTTTAAGTTTTGTGTTTGGATTTTTAGGAATACAGGTGAATACCATTACGAAAGCAGCTATCACAGTATTTCCATTATCTAAATTTGTCGTGGGTTTTCTAATAGCAATACTCACTTTTTTAATTATTATGAAAGATGTGTTTCGTATTGCAAATGCAACAGGGAAAATCGTTCCTCTTATGTTACTTTTCTATTTAGGACTTTGCACTTATGTCATATGGATTCATATAGATAAAGTTCCTCAAATGTTTGTCCAAATCATTGAAAGTGCCTTTTCCTTACGTCCCTTTTTCTCTGGATTTCTTTATACCTTGATTATAGGTATTCAAAGGGGAATATTTTCATCAGAAGCAGGTCTTGGAACAGGAAGTATCACATCTTCTGCTTCAAATTCAATGAATCCTAAAAAAGATGGATATATTCAAATGCTAGGGGTTTCCATTACTGCACTACTTGTTTGTACGATTACGGCATTTATTGTTCTATTGTCACCTTATCATGAATTACAAGTTTTAGATGTAAATGGTATTGAAGTTGCTTCTTATGCTTTTGGATATCATTTTTCTAACTGGGGAATTTTCTTAATGTTTATTTTTATTTTCTTATGTTCTTTTTCCACTATATTAACAGGTTATTATAATTCTTTAATTTCCCTAAGATATCTTTTTCACAAACATTATAAAATGCAAAAATTCTCTCTTATTTTTACTACCATAGGAATGATTTTAATTAGTTCTTTTATCTCTTCAAAATTTATGTGGAATATGGTTGATTTATTTGTAGGCATTTTGATGTTAATTAATTTGTATTCTTTATATAGACTAAAAAGAAAGATACTAAAAATAAATGAATCTACACTAGAAGAAAAATAAAAAAGTTGTTTTTATGATAAAAAATGATATTGTTTTTAAAAATCTGTGATAAAATGATTCGATATGAAAGGGGGAACTTATGAAAAAAAGGATGAATATAATAATAAATGATTATGTTTTTGCAACCCTTGTAGAACAAGGAGGAAAAGCACTTGTTTATTTTAGAAGTATAGAAAATGAAAATGAATGTATGATGATACCATTTATGAATGGTTTTGAAGAAACAAGTTTTTTAATGAATTGTTTTGGAATAATAACAAGATGGTATAAAGGTGTGGATGCATGGAGAAATTCAGGAATTAGCATTGTAAGTATAGATAAAAAACCGATGGCATTGGTAGATAAAAAGACAAAAGAAATTTGTGTAATTAAATCCCCTATTTTTACTCATCAACAAGATATGGTGATTCAAAATGGAAATTTAATTTATTTAGAACAAGTTTATGGATTAAAAGAAGAACAATTTAAAATAAGTATTAAAAAAGAACTACAAGAAGAAAAAACAAAAGTATATCAAAAAAAATATAATTCTATTCATAACAAATAGACTTCATAGTTCTATTTGTTTTTTAAGTTTACGTAAAACCAATTTGTATGAACTTGTCATAAAAGGGGAAAAGTGATATATTTAGTACAAGATAGGAGTGTGTTTGATGAAAAAGATAGTAGGAGTAGTACTTATTATGTTATCTTTTGCAGTACCTTATGTAGAAGTAAAAGCGCAAAATACTACGATGGTTGTCTTAAAAAATATGCAACTTGTAGGAAACGGTTGCGATAGTTATATAAATGGAGAATTGCTTTACCGGATAGAGAGTGAGGTAGAACATTATTTAGGAGACGATATAGGTATTTATTGTCATAATGAATATGGATGTGATTCAGAGGATACTGATTGTATACAGGATTGTCAACAAAAACTGGTTAAATACGCATTCTCTGCTTTAAAGGAATTGAATATTAGAGGTGTAGGGCTTACAAATGACATTAGGGGAGATAAATGTACGATTTATTTAAACGGAGAGTATTTACCAGCATTACGTACACTTGATTTGGGTCACAATGAGCTTACGGATTATGGTTATACGTTTGGGTTTAATCATGATAGGTATTATATAGAAGATTTAAGATTAGATGACAACAAATTGACTAGATTTTCTAATGAACTATTTTCTTTAGAAAGAGTAAAATATCTTAATCTTACATACAATTTATTAAGTACTTT
>CAPHZB010000074.1 GCA_948629335.1 uncultured Bacilli bacterium | reverse complement strand
ATACAAAAAGAACGTTTTTTTTCGGTAAAAATTCTTATATTCCTATATAAATAGAAGCTTTTCCTTAGATTAGGGAAAATTTCTGTCCATTTATATCTTAAATTGACAGATTAAAGAAAAAAGTGTATGATAACGCTGTTTTAATACGACAAAAGGAGACAAATTATGACAGATTTATTTTTGAATAATAGACAGTTAGAGCAATTGGATTCAAAACAGAAGGTAGAGTATTTTTCTCGTTTGAAGGAATTTTGTGTAAGTGAGTATAGTAGAAAAAATAGAGGGCTTGGTTATGAGACAGTAACTAAGGTATACGCTAATTTAAGAAATTATGATTATGAAATAGTGGGGTTAGAAAATATTCCTAAAAATGGGCAAGCGGTGTATGTTTGTAATCATTCTAATTCTCATGATATCTTAACTGCTATAGAAATTTTCAAAAACATGGGACTAAATGCTTCTGTTTTAGTAGCAAGTGATGATTTAAATGTGATAACTAGAACCATTTTTCGTTCATGTGATGCTGTACTCATAGATAGAAGAAATAAAAATTCTACAGAACAAGGGGTATATACTTTAGCTTCTAACTTGATTAGTGGAATGCCAGTAGTTATATTTGGGGAGGGAACTTGGAATCTTCATCCATATAAAACGATGCAACAAATAAAAATTGGAAGTGCTAAGATAAGTGCGATTGCAGAAGAACCCATTATACCTACTATTTTTGAATATGTAGAAGTCCCTAGTATTTGTAAAAAAGAAAAAGAATTATATACAAAATGTATTATTTCCTTTGGAAAACCAATTTATATTAAAAGGGATATAAGTCTAATTTCTCAAACGAACAAAGTACAAAAAATTTTAGAAAATAGACGATTACAAATATGGAGACAACTTGAAACAATGAAAACATCATTAAAACAAGTAAAATCAGAATTATATCTAAATCATACTTATTTAAAAAAATTTGATGGTTTAGGATATACTTATGATTCTAAAGCTGAGTCAGAATTTCTTTTCTCTATGGATGGAAAAAACGTTGCAAATGAATTTTGTTTAGATATATATGGAAATCTTATACCTGGTATTACCGAAAAAGAAGAAGGTAAAAAATATATAAAAAAATAAGAGCAATTGTGTACTGGTCAATTGCTTTTTCTTTACTTAAGATGTAGACTATTGTTATAATATGTTTAGAATAGGTGATTGTATGACAAATTTATATTTTTTAATATGTGGATTTTTCTGTATTATATTGATTGTGTTTTTATTTTATTCTAAAGAAAGAATTAAAACAAAAGAAACTAAAATTTATGGAATTATGATATTGAGTAGTTTTGTTGATATTACATTGGTTATTATAGAATTATTAATTTGTTATTATAATTATAATGAAGCTCTTGTAAAGTTCTTAAACCATATTGATTTAATTCATTATATTTTATGGCCTACCCTTTTGTTTTTATATGTCTATTATATTACATATCAAGATTTAAGGAAATATACTATATTAAAGAACTTTGTGTTTTTTTTAGGAATTTTCTTTGTTTTAATAGAGTTTATTTTACCTATTGAGATAATTAATAGTGATGGTGTCATGGGCGTATCTGGTCTTGCGTCTAACTTTGTTTATGGAATAGCTTCTCTTTATTTTTTCTCGATTGCATTTATTTTAATTATCAACAAAGGTCGAATTTTTCAAAAGAAATATATACCATTATTTGTTTTAACTATTTTGATGGCATTAGGAATGGTTGTCAGAGTTGTTGATCCAACATTAATAGTAATTCCCACCATAATAGTTTATATTGATTTAATCATGTATCATACGATCGAAAATCCAGATTTAAAATTATTAAATGAAATGACTTTGGCAAAAACACAGGCTGAAAGAAGCAATCGAGCGAAATCTGATTTTCTATCAAGTATGTCTCATGAAATAAGAACCCCATTAAATGCGATTGTTGGTTTATCAGAGGATATCGCTTCTTATAAAGAAAAAGTTCCAAAAGAAGTTCTTGAAGATACAGAAGATATTATCAATGCGAGTCAAACATTATTAGAAATCGTTGGGAATATATTAGATATCAATAAAATTGAATCAGAGAAAATGGAGATAATTGAAAATAAATATCCATTTAAAGAAACAATTGAAAATATGTGTAAAGTAACAACAACGAGAATAGGCGAAAAACCAATTCATTTTACACTTAAATTTGCAGAAGATATTCCTTATGAATTAATTGGTGACAAAGGAAAAGTGAAAGAAATTATAAATAATTTACTTACGAATGCAATTAAGTATACAGAAAGAGGAGAAATTGAGCTTGCCATTAAATGTATCAATGATTATACACATTTAAAAACAACACTATTAATTACATGTAAGGATACAGGAAGGGGAATAAAACCAGAAAATATTCACAAACTATTTACGAAATTTGAAAGATTAGATATTGAGAAGAATACAACAACAGAAGGAACTGGCTTAGGACTTGCCATTACAAAGTCACTTGTTTCCATGATGGGTGGGAAAATAAATGTACAAAGTCAGTTTGGAGAAGGTTCTTTATTTATGGTTCAAATTCCCCAAAAGATTAGCCAAATAGAATATCCAGTAAAAGAAGATGTAAAAGTAAAAGATGATTTAGTGGAAGAAAAAAAGTATATAGGAAAAAGAATTTTAATCGTAGATGATAATAAATTGAATATCAAAGTGGCACGAAAAAGTTTGCAAACATTTCCATTTGAAATAGAAGAGTGTTATGATGGACAAGTATGTTTAGAAAAAGTAAAAGAAAAAACATATGACCTTATTTTGATGGATATTATGATGCCTAATATGGGTGGAGAAGAAACTTTAAAAAGGTTAAAAGAAAATCCAGATTTTAAAACTCCTGTTTTAGCTTTAACTGCAGATGCAGTAGCAGGAGCAAAAGAAAAATATATTAGCGAGGGATTTGTTGATTATTTAGCAAAACCGTTTAACAAGGAACAAATTAAAGAAAAGTTAGATTCTATTTTTAAATAAGGAATGTGTAGATGAGGAGAATCATTATGAATAAAAAAACGATTATTTTTTTAATAAGTACACTTCTTTCTATTTTTTTAATTTTTTGTATTCAAACCAATCATATTGCTTGGTTTGATTCATCTATTTATGACTTTCTTATTGTCATAAAAAGTGAGACAATGACAAATTTATTTTTAGGAATTTCTAGTATTACTATACCTTTTATTATAATTAGTATTTTATTTTGGATATTTTACCCAAATAAAGTCATATCTTTTTTTCTCAGTTTTCACCTTGTGTTTTCTTTTATTTTCAGTAATGTTTTAAAACTTATTTTTAGAAGAAATCGACCTATAGGAATTGCCCTTACTTTTGAACCAGGATATAGTATGCCGTCGAGTCATGCTATGGTCAGTATGGTTTTTATTGGATTTCTCATTTATTTAATTATAGTAAAAGTAAAAAGCCCTTATAAACGAAATGGCGCTTCCCTTTTTTTAGCGCTCTTCATTCTTTGTGTTGGCATTAGCCGAATCTATTTAGGGGTTCATTATGCTAGTGATGTGTTACTTGGCTTTATTTTAGGTATTCTTTATCTACTCTCTTTTTTTCATTTAAAAAGAGTTAAAATAGTATTTCAACAAGAAAATAAGACTTTAAAAGGAGAGTAGGTAATATGTCATATGTTGTAGAAGAAGATAGTACACTATCTTCCTTTTTAGAAAAGAAGTTTACAAAAAAACAAGTAAAACAATACTTAAAAAATAGAGAAGTTTTTGTGAATGGACAAATACAAACCCATTATAATTTTTTAGTAAAAGAAAAAGATGAAATTACCTTAGTAAAAAGACTAGAAAATGATATTCTACTTTTATATGAAGATAAAGATATTCTTATAGTAGATAAACCTTATCATATGCTTACGATTGCAGATTTAAAACGCAAGAATACCCTTTATACTTCACTTTCTTCTTATGTGAAAAAGCAAAATATAAAAAATAAAATATATATAGTACACCGTTTAGATCAAGAAACAGCAGGGATTATGGTATTTGCTAAAAACAGTGATATAAAAGAGAAATTACAACAGAACTGGAATGAAGTTACAAGAGAATATCAAGCACTTGTTCATGGAAAAGTGAAGGAGAATGATACATTACATTTTCATTTAAAAGAGAATAGGGCAATGCAGGTTTATGCAACAAAAAAGGACCAATACACGAAAGAAGCAATTACAGAATATACAAGACTTTGTTTTAAAAAAAATATTTCTTTTGTAAATATAACCATTAAAACAGGAAGAAAACATCAAATACGTGTATCGTTTAAAGAAATAGGTTGTCCTATTTTGGGAGATACAAAGTATGGAAAAAAAGATGGATGTAAACATTTATATTTGTATGCAAGTAAGTTGGAATTTATTCATCCAAGGACAGGGAAAATGCTAACATTTATAAAGCCAATACCAGATGATTTTATTCCATTTACGTAAATAGGGAAAAGAAGTAAACGAGAAAAAGAAATACGTGGTATACTATAGATAGTAGGTGATGTTATGAAAAGGGGAAAACTATTTTTCATTTTATTTATTTTTTTATGTTTCATAGGAGGTATTTTATTTTTTGTTGTAAGTTCTTTAAAAGTTTCTCTTAAGACCAATCGACTTATTTTATATGAAAAGAAGAATATAGCGGATGTTATTTCTATCCAAAATGGAACTTTAGTTAATAAGGATTCAATTGATACAGAAAAAATTGGTAAGAAAAAAATAGAAGTTATTGTAAAAGATAAATTAAATCGAAAACATACGTATACATTCGAAATTTCTGTTATTGATACAGAAAAACCAGTGATTACTTATGAAAAAGAGATAAAAGTAGAAGAAGGCAATACGACAGATTTATTAAAGAATGTTACAGTTGTTGATAATTCAAAAGAAGATATTAAGGTGAGTATAGAAGGGGAATATGATTTTAACAAGGCAGGAGAATATACTATTTTTTATGTTGCAAAAGATGCAAGTGGAAATGTCGCTAGAGAAGAAGCTAAGCTAATTATAAGTGAAAAGAAAAGTGTGATTCCTCCTAATACGACGACTTCTTCCAGTGTAAAGGACAAAACGTTTACGACATCAAAAGGATTTACAGGAGTTACTAAGAATGGGGTAACGTATATTGATGGTATACTAGTGGCGAATAAAACTTATTCATTACCATCTACTTATGGAAGTGGATTAACAACAGAGACAATGAACGCTTTTAATAAAATGAGAGATGACGCTAAAAAAGAGGGTCTTACTATTTATATTTCAAGTGGATTTCGTTCTTACAATAAGCAAAATACCCTTTATAATAACTATGTGGCTAGAGATGGTAAAAAAGAGGCAGACACTTATTCTGCTAGACCAGGATACTCGGAACATCAAACGGGTTTGGCATTTGATGTAAATACCATTAGTTCTGCTTTCGATGATACAAAGGAAGCAAAATGGCTAGCAAATAACTGCTATAAATATGGCTTTATTTTAAGATATCCTAAAGGGAAGGATAAGGAAACAGGATATATGTATGAATCATGGCACTTTAGGTATATTGGAGATACTGAATTAGCTAAGAAGCTTTATAATAATGGAGATTGGATTACATTAGAATTCTATTTTGGAATTACGAGTAAGTATGCAAAGTAGGAGGAGTATTATATGAAGAATAACAAAAAAGGATTTACATTGATAGAACTACTTGCGGTTATTGTGATACTTGCAGTAATAGCTCTAATTGCGGTACCACTTATACTCAGTTTAGTAAATAAGTCAAGATTAAAAGCAACTGAGGAAAGTGCACTTTTTTATGTAGATACAATTGAAAATATGTTGATGATTAATAACATAGAAGATACAGATGGAAAAACATATAAAGTAAAAGGAAAAACGGTTGTAGATGAAAATAA
>CAPHZB010000073.1 GCA_948629335.1 uncultured Bacilli bacterium | reverse complement strand
AGTTTTCTAAGATAATGATATTATCTGGATTATTAAAGATATTACAAAATACGTAGTCAAAGGTAATTGGAATGATTTTCCCTTCTTCTAATTGTTTACTTCTTACTGTTTCACTCATGTTTTCCTCGCTTTCTTTTAGCCCTTTTTCTTCCTTCACATGCATTGTAGATGATTTTATTGCGTTTGTAAAATGAGCGAAATCAACGATTTATTAAAATAAACTCATAGATATTTAGAATTTTAAAATCATATTTTTTTAATCTGTAAACAATGCTATTCAAAATAGGAAAAATAGATAAATTTTATCTTTTTATTTATTTCCTATGTCATTTATCATATAAATTAAAAAATCATACAAAGTAGTTCTTATCCATAAAAAACATAAAGAGGATTGTAAATAGAAATGAATAATCTATAAAAATGTTTTTTTATTCGATTTTACTATCAGCCATTCTTATTGCCATATTTTTTATGACATTTATGACTGGATAAAAAGTATCACAAGAAAAGAATGTATCCATAACAAAAAACTGCACATGGCAGTTTTACGGCTATTACAAGACTTCTAAATTTCTAATTTATGTTATTTTACAATAATGGATGAAGCTACCCATCTTGTTTCATGGGAACCTCCTCCATCAATTGGATCATTAATATAGCAATAACTATTTGTACAATGGCTCTGAAGTTCTTTGGTAGTTAAGAATTGTTTTGCCTTTGCCTCAGGGAACACCATAACACTTGATGTTCCACCATCTAAATTTGCTGCATTATAGGCACCATATCTTTCCATAATTTCTGTTAAATCTACCATATCTGCTCCTGGATACTTCAATCTTCTACCATCAATTACTAATAAAAGTATGATACCATCTTTTCTTTGTCCAATTGCTGTTCTTGGAGCAGTTCCCCAACCACCATTTCCTTTAATAAATGACTTTTGCCCATTTACAATTAAGAATGGTCCAAACGTTACTGCATCCCGAACCCCCTTCGCTAAGGCTTCTTTCGAAGTCATTTTTCCTAATATTAATTTATTTTCTTTTGTTAGACCAATAAGTCCACCTGCTTTTGAATAAGGTCTATCAGAAACAACCTTTCCATTTTGAATCACAATTCCCTGTGGTGTTCCCCCATTACTACTATAGTTTGGATCAATAAATCCTCCCCCATTAATAGCAACTAAGGCTTTATTATCTGCAGCCATGTCTGTTACATATTGTCCTTTTACATTTAAATACTTTGTTGTTGCTACCTTTACTCTTGATGGATCATAAACAACAACCATGTGTCCTTTATAACCACTTCCTTCAATATCAATTACCTTATATATATCATTTCCTTTATCTTTTGTTAAAATCTCTTTTTCATATTCATTCGCATACATAGTAGCATCAAAATCTAGGTTTCCTACACTAATTAAGTTTAAATCAGTATCTTCTCCACTTTCAATAATTGTATTTTGATCTAGAACACTTTCAATGGTTTCTGTATCATAGAACCATGTAGCAAAATAACGATGTGTCATGGTAGTCATTGCTGTTGGAATTAGCCAATTTCTAAATCTTTTATTTGGCCCATACATAATAAATGAAAAGGAGCCACACCCTACAATATAGAAAAACATAAAAATGGAAAAAAGAACTTTAAATACTTTTCCTTTTGCAGGAATTCGATTCTTTTTGTTTGCATGTAAAACTAAACCTGCTATCAACATAAGAATTAAAATTGTAAGAACTCCATACAAAATATATAAAAGCGACTTACTAATTAAAGTATTACTATGAATACCAATTAAAATCAACACAAGAACAGAGGGAAGGAATAAAAGAGAAACTATAATGAAGTTCGCACCCCTTCTTTTTTCCTTCTTTTGTTCTGGTACCTCAATAATGTCCACTTCATTCTCTTCTTGTCTAATTGTAGGCATTTCTACATAGGAATTTATTTGTTCACGTACCTCTTCCTTTCCTTGCATCTGTGTAAAATTAGAAAAGCTGTCATCTACAAACATCTCCTCATTCAATAAAAAACTATTTGTATCTTCTATTTTATCCTCATTTTTTTCCTTTATATAAGGTTCAAATGGATTTCTTTCATTCATAAAACTCACCCCTTATCTTACATACTTTGATGAGAATTCCTCTATTTTCTTATACTGTGCATTTTCTTTTATCCATACATTATAATTCTGGACTAAAGTATTGTATCGATTTACATCTATCTTAAATACCTGTATGGCACTCTCATAACTAATCTTATAAGAATTGCATTTTTGTATTATATCACTATCACTATAAGATAAAGAACATTTGTCTTTTAAGGCATTCCCTGTTTCAATAATTTTACCAATAATCGTATCATAGTCGTTTAATATCTTTATAATCGTACTATTCTTTTGTTGTACATTTGTATAATAAAGTGTCCCCATTATAGAATCATATTCTTCCTTTTTTGCATTAAATGAAGAAGCACTTTCATTTAACTCATCATATAACAAATGAATTTCTTCCATATTTTTCTTAACCTTTTCATTTTCAGTTTTCATTGCATCAAACAATTTTAAAACTCCAAAAACGATTCCAATAGAAATAAGTATGATTACAAAAATAATTAAAATTACATTTTTCTTTTTCATACAACTCACATCCCCATGTTAGTAATAAGTATACCAAATTTTAAGCACATCATCAAGAGATAGGTCACATTTCGTCGAATAAAAAATATCTACTGCTAGATATTTAATTGTGACCTCATAATCTCTTTATATTTATTAACACCCGGTTGGTTCGCATAATTATTTCCCGCCATATAAGCCCCAAGTGTACTTACAATAGAAAAGAATGCATATAAATATCCCATATTATATGGATTGATTTCATCAATTGTGATTATTCCTGTATATCTTCCTTCTGCATGGTGTGCAGAGGCAACACTTTTTAATGCAATGCTATTCATTGTATCCATATAGCGACTATATTTTTCTACATAATAATCACTATTTTTCTCAACGTCAATACTTGTTTCAAAAACAATTGGTGTTCCCTCTTGTAAATATTGTCCTAAAGAGTGCAATTTCCCTGTATTTACCATTGGAATAGGTAGGATTCCCTTTTTGAATTTTCCTTGTGTTTCTGCAAAAATCTGCTGTATCCATTCCGTAAATGCTTCTAATTTTGGTTCATACACATTGAAAACTTCTACGTATTTTCCTTTACTATACATATGTTCCCGAACCGCCAAATATTTATAGTAATCTCTTCGATTTTGTTTCGCACTTCTGGCCCCATCTAATATACTTCGAATATCAATTCCTGCTACACAAATAGGGAAAAGTCCTACAACAGTTAATGTCGAAAAGCGCCCTCCTACATTCGTTGGAAAAATAAATCTTTTACAGCCTATTCTTTTCGCCATTTCTAAAAGATATCCACTTTCCTTATCAGTCGTTACAATAATTCTTTCTTTAATTTCTTCTTCATTATATCTTGCCTTTAACGATTTATATAACGCATCAAAGGTAACCGATGTTTCTAATGTATTCCCTGATTTTGAAATGACATTTAAAACAACTTCTTTATCTTGCATATAGTCAATTAAAGACTCTAAATATTCCCCTGATAGTGAGTTGCCTGCATAAATAATTTGGGGATAATCTTTTTTAAAATAGGGCGTTAATGCATCAATAATGCCTTTTGCTCCTAAATAGGATCCACCTACTCCAATGACAATAAATAGTTCTGCTTTGCTTCGAACATAGGTAGCTGTTTGTTCTATATCTATTAATTCCTCTTCAGACAAGAGCATATCAAATTGATACCAATCATTCATATTATTTTCTCTTAAAAAATCATTACGAGCTCTATCTACACTATTACTATATGCAATAAAAGTTTCTGTGTTCACTTCTCCTTCTAGATAGGTTTCAAAATCAAATTTTATCATTGTTTGCTTCCTTTCTTATTTTTAAAAAAAGATTCTTCTTATTTCATCCTTACATGGATAAGAAATACGATTTAATTTCTCTTCAAATTTTCTTCGATCATAAATACATTTTTTTCGGTATATACTAAAATCTTCCCCATCAAATTCAAAAATGGTATAAGTTGTAATACTATCTTTCGTACACCCAACACTATTTAAGTTTACATATACGCGATCGTTCTCACTTTTATAAAAATCATCTTGATGAAAATGTCCTATAAAGGTAAAGTCATCTGCATAGTTTCTGAAGACTCTCTTTACATGATCTTCTGTTAATTTTTTAGGAACATAAAAATCATTTTCTACTTTATCAAATGGGTAATGCATAAATGCAATTTTTTGGTCATTTAATATAATCTCAAGACATATATCTAATTTTTGTAAGTATTCTCTGTGCGATAAATCAAGTTGTGAAGCAACCCAAGCATGGTGTCCCTTTTCTTCGATACTCATCTGTTTTTCATTATGTGTCCCGTTTAAATAGTATCGCTCGTGATTACCTAATACTAACTTGATGTGATTATCACGAATTAAATCAAGGCACTCTCTAGGATTAGGTCCTAGCCCAATAACGTCTCCTAAACAAATGACTTCGTCGAATTCACTTTTTTCAATGCTAGTGAGAATTGCTTCTAATGCTTCCTTATTTCCGTGAACATCGGAAAAAATAGCAATTCTAAACATATCATCACGCTACTTTCTATTATAACCCATTTTATCAAATCACCATCATAAAATCTATGAGTTTGCAAAAATTTGTCAAATTTTTGTCCATTTTTAGGAAAAAAACAAAAAGAAGAGAGTTTCTTCTTTCTTGATCTTGTACTTTTATTTCAAGTACTTCCTAGTGTTCTAACAATTTTAAGTTATTTAATAAAATACCAGTTCCCTCTGCTACGCAAGTAAGAGGAGAATTCGCAACAATGACTGGAACTTTTAATTCCTGTTGTAATAATTTATCGATACCATGAATTAAAGCTCCTCCTCCAGTTAACACAACACCTTTATCAATAATATCTGCTGATAACTCAGGTGGTGTACTTTCTAAAACCGCCTTTGCGGTATGTACAATAATGTATGCACTCTCTCTTAATGCTTCCTCAATTTCATCAGAACATATGGTAATGGTATGAGGAAGCCCCGTCACTAAATCTCTTCCTCTTACTGACATTTTTTCTTTTTTAGAACCACTATATACAGTTCCTATTTGTAACTTAATTTCTTCAGCGGTTCTATCTCCAATGAGTAATTTATACTTTTCTTTAATGTATTTTTCAATATCTGCATCAAAAACATTTCCAGCAATTTTTATCGAAGAGGAAGTGACAATATCTCCCATTGATAAAACGGCAATATCCGTTGTCCCTCCCCCAATATCAATCACCATACTTCCACTTGGTAAAGAGATATCAAGTCCTGCGCCTACAGCAGCTACTTTTGGTTCTTCTTCTAAATAAACCCTTCTGGCTCCTGTTCTCTCAGCCGCTTCTTTGATTGCATTTTTTTCGACCTGTGTAATATTTGAAGGACAACAGATAAGAATGCGAGGTTTTGATAAAATTCCCTTCCCATTCACCTCCCGTATAAAATGGTTTAACATGATTTCTGTAGTCTCAAAATCAGCAATTACACCGTCTTTCATTGGACGGATTGCATCCACTTTTCCAGGCGTTCTTCCAAGCATCTCCCTAGCCTGCATTCCAACGGCTACAGGTTTTCTACTTTCCATATCAATAGCAACAACACTTGGCTCATTTAATACAATTCCTTGTCCCTTAATATAAATTAATACATTGGCAGTTCCTAAATCAATTCCTATATCTTTTGCAAACATATTTCCTCCATTACTTTTGATATTTTCGTCTTGTAGATTCGCCTCCACGTATATGTCTAATATCGGTGTGAAACTTTAAAATATCATCTACTTTTTCATATTTTATTTTATCTATTTTCTTAAGACGTTCATGTAAATCTTTATGTACAGTACTTTTTGACACATGAAACATCTTTGCGATTTCTCTAATAGTATACCCAGTTTCCATAATAACTTGCGCTTCTTCGAGCACTCTTACATTTATATAATTCAAACGTATTTCCCCCTTAGTTCATTATATAAATGTCTATTTGTTTTTATACAAAAAATATCAATTATTTAATATAATCCTTATTTTATAAGTAACTTTTTGAAACTTTTAAATGTTTTTACTACTAATTTACTACTTTATAATAAGAAGTAATGTTATAATTATCTTGGTGGTTAATATGAATTTATATGATAAATATTTTTTATTAACTTTTATAACTATCTTAATTACAAGAATTGTGGTATATATATTTAATAAACCCAGTCCAACTATAAAAAGTTTTAGAACTCATCATTGGATGTTTGGATTATTTTTTA
>CAPHZB010000072.1 GCA_948629335.1 uncultured Bacilli bacterium | reverse complement strand
AACCAACAGGATCTCTAGATAGTAAAACAGGAAAAGAAGTGATGGAACTTTTAAAACAAATCAGTGAAGATATTTTAGTTGTATTGGTTACGCATAATAGAGAGTATGCCTTAGAATATGCAGATAGAATAGTAGAACTAGAAGATGGGAAAATGGTAAAAGATACTGAAATAAATCCTGTATCCCAAAATGCCGTTAGAAAATATAAAAGTAAACAAGCCAAACTACCTTTTAAATATGCATTTAAATTAGGTAGGAAACTATTATTTCACCATAAAATAAGACTAGGTTTATCTATTTTACTCATGACCTTATCCAGTATGTTTTTAATTTATGCTTACTTTGGATTAACATATGATATAGATGAACAACACTTACAAATATTAAAAAATAGAAAAATAAACACTATAGAAATCGAAAAATCACAACATTCCTTGAACCACATAAGCAGAGTGACATTTCCATTAACAGATAATGATAAAAAATACATTCAAAGTAGTATTAAAAGTGTATCCTATCCATTATATAAAGTAGACGAAAACTCTGATGTTGCTCCTTTCTTTCACATAAATGTATATATTCAAGAAGATTTCTTTAATGATCCAAAGGAAGAACCAACAGATTTATATACAGATAATCACATGTTATTAGATTTTGTAGAACTAGAAGATGCAAATCAAGAATTACCAATTCAAGAAGAAATTATAGGAAGGTATCCTAGTGATGACCATGAAATTATGCTATCCAATTACATAGCGGATTTAATGATAAAGTATGGAATTTATGAGTATAGCAGTGATAAAGTCTACTATCCGAAAAATTATGAAGAGATTGTTAATTCTTCTAAACTCTTTCACTTTGGAAGTTATAATTCATGTAAAATAGTTGGAATTATTAATTATGATTTAAGTCCATATGAAGAACTAAAAAAGATAGTCATAAAAGAAAGTAGTGAGTGGGACAATGTGCCCTATTCTATCTCTGAAACCAATCATGAACTTTACGATAAAATGAGACGGCTATACAATAAAGTATTTATGAGTCACGCTTTTGTTCAAAATCTAAAGTATCCTATAAATAGAGAAATTGATTCTAGGCATAATTCTATTTTATTAAAAATGAATGATCAAAGCTTGGACAATGTTAGTTATATTCATGAACTGGTTGAATATTACGATGGAAAAGAATGGAAGAAAACAAGCACTTTAAAAGATGATGAAGTTCTATTAAATATGCATTTTCTTGTGGATAACTATTATTCCGCATTAGAATCTTATGTTGCAAGATATTCCAATCGTCCTGTAGAAGAAGTTAGAAAGGAATTTTTTCTTCAAAATCTTCCAAATGAGAAATTAATAGGGAAAGAGTTAAGTTTAGAAATTTATGAAAATACTGTAGACCTTGGTATGTATTTTAAGAGAAAAGAAAATTATGACAAAGTATATACAAACTTAAAGGTTATTGGTGTTATGAATGCAACGGATGAAAATAGAAATTTAGTATCAAAGAATATAATAGAGAAGTACCAAAAAGATTACTTAAGTTTCAAAAGTTTAATGGTATATGAAGATGATGATAATAAAATGAAAGAAATCTTTAAAACATTTCCATATGAAGGAGAATATATCGTTAATAGTATTTATCCTACCGAAAGTACTTACAGGTCTATTCTTAAAGTGAAAGGTCTAGTTATTAATTTATTTTTAGTCTTTCTAGTTTTATCCTTGGTATTAATCAGTAATTTCATGATGAATAGTGTTTTAGATTATAAAAAGAATATTGGAATATTACGTTCACTTGGAACAAGGAAAAAGGATATAGTTAAAATATTTTTGAATGAGATTGTTTTCTTGGTAGTTATTTTATTTCTTTTTAGCTTAGTTGGTATCAAGACAATCATGCCTTATCTTGAGAGATATCATTTTAGTACTTCATTGATTTTATATATAAATATAGAAATAATGCTCTTCTTGATTATCTATTTAGTCGTAAGTATTACTATAGCAAGTCTATTACCTATTTACAAAGTATCAAAACTAAAGCCAGTAGAAGCAATTAGAAATGAGTAAATGTATAAAAAAAGCAACGTTATAATATTTGTAAAATAATATTGACTAATTGTGCAAAAAGTAGTATTCTTAAACTGTAAATATGTGGCAGTATCTATACATGTTTATTAAAAGTAGTATTGTTTTTAGATGAAAATAAAGACGAAGTAATATTTTTAATGCACATTTGATTACTGCGATATAATAAAGACTTACAATCTCGTTTCTTTCTAAATGCAATCTATAATTTTAGAAGGAAAGGAGGTTTTTTTATGAGATATGGAAAATATGTTCTCACATTTGCAACAGTATTTCTATTTTGTATGATTTCAAATGCTTCAGCGCTTAATGAATATCCATTTTCTATTGAAGCTGATGGCAGTTGGGCGAAAGATCCCTTAAGTACTGCACAAAAAAATGGTGGAAATCATTTTTCAGCGGTAAGATGGACAACTTCAAGCCAAAAAACGAGCCATAAAATGTGGTTTAGAGTTAAAGATGCTTATGGGAATGTCAAGGGTTCAGGACTTTTAAATTATACTTCGTTGGATGCTTTTCAAACAAATCTAACAAATAATCAATTGTATGAACTTGAAGCAAAACGTGAGAAATCTACTGGTACAGAAGTTACTGTTTCTGGAACATGGGTACCATAGTTTGGTATGTAGAAAAGGGGATAACACGAAATTTAATATTCCCTTTTTTACAACATTTTTAGGATTTAGTTTACATATGATAATTTATGAAATAGCTTTTTTGTAAATTATCGTAAGTAAATTATACTAAGGGCAGGAAAAAATTCAATATGCAAAGTTGTTTGAAAATATAGTTCTATTAATTTCTTTGCTTTAAAAGTTTAAATAACATGTTTAATTTTATGTTGCCACCAGTATATTTATCAAATAGGGAAGTGTGATTATGATAGAATTAAAAAATATAAAAAAGGAATATAAAATAAAAAAGCAAAAAGTACAAGCTTTAGATGATATTAGCCTAATTTTACCTAATAAAGGAATGGTTAGTATTTTAGGGACTAGTGGAAGTGGGAAAAGTACTTTATTAAATATAATAGGTGGACTAGATTCTTATGACTTTGGAGAGATGCTTGTAGATGGAAGAAGTACAAAAACATTTAATCAGGATGAATATGCGAAATATAGGAATAGCTATGTAGGATTTGTCTTTCAAGAATTTTGTTTGATTGAAGAACTTACTGTTTATGAAAATATAGCTTTAGTAGAACAATTACAAGGTGGAAAAGAAAATAAAGAACATATTAGTGACATACTTAAAAAATTAGGATTGGAAGGATATGAAAATCGAAAGATAAATGAATTATCAGGAGGACAAAAACAAAGAGTAGGGATTGCTCGTATTCTAGTAAAAGAACCAAAAATCATATTAGCAGATGAACCAACAGGATCTCTAGATAGTAAAACAGGAAAAGAAGTGATGGAACTTTTAAAGCAAATAAGTGAAGAAATTTTAGTTGTATTAGTTACGCATAATAGAGAATATGCCTTAGAATATGCAGATAGAATAGTAGAACTGGAAGATGGAAAGATTATAAAAGATACTGAAATAAATCCTGTATCCCAAAATGCCGCTAGAGAATATAAAAGTAAACAAGCCAAACTACCTTTTAAATATGCATTTAAATTGGGTAGGAAAGTCTTATTTCACCATAAAATAAGACTAGGTTTATCTATTTTACTCATGACCTTATCTAGTATGTTTTTAATTTATGTTTACTTTATATTCCAGTATAATGTGGATGAGCAGCACTTTGAAATATTGAAAAACAAAAATATCAATACTATGGAGATTGTGAAGAGCCAACATAGTGACAAATTTACCATTACTTGGCGTTATCCTTGGAACAAAGAGGATAAAGAATATGTACAGTCTAGACTAACTAGTTCATCGTATCCATTATATGAAATAGATGATAATCCGAATGTTTCTCCTTTTTTTGATATAAATGTATATGTACAAGAAGATGTATTCAATGATCCAAGGGAAGAACCAACAGATTTGTATACAGACAATCGAATGCGGTTAGAATTTGTTGAAATAGAAGAGAATAGTCCAAAGTTACCCATAAAAGAAGAAATTATAGGAAGGTATCCTAATGATGACAATGAAATTATGATATCTAATTACATAGCATTATTGATTATCAAATATGGAATTCATGAATATAATAGTGATAAAATTTATTATCCAAAGAGTTACGAAGAGATTGTCAATTCTTCTAAAAACTTTCACTTTGGAAGTTATAATTCATGTAAAATAGTTGGAATTATTAACTATGATTTGAGTCCTTATGAAGAATTAAAAAAGATAGTTATAAAAGAAAGTAGTGAGTGGGAAAATGTGCCTGAATCTATTTTTGAAATCGATTACGAACTTTACGATAAACAAAGACAGCTATACAATAAAGTATTTATGAGTCATGCTTTTGTTCAAAATATAAAGTATCCTATAGATAGAGAAATTGATTTTATGCATAATTCTATCTTATTAAAAATGAATAATCAAAGTATAGAAAATGTCAGTTACATCCATGAACCTGTTGAATATTATGATGGAAAAGAATGGAAGAAAACAAGCACTTTAAAAGATGATGAAGTTCTATTAAATATGCATTTTCTTGTGGATAACTATTATTCCGCATTAGAATCTTATGTTGCAAGATATTCCAATCGTCCTGTAGAAGAAGTTAGAAAGGAATTTTTTCTTCAAAATCTTCCAAATGAGAAATTAATAGGGAAAGAGTTAAGTTTAGAAATTTATGAAAATACTGTAGACCTTGGTATGTATTTTAAGAGAAAAGAAAATTATGACAAAGTATATACAAACTTAAAGGTTATTGGTGTTATGAATGCAACGGATGAAAATAGAAATTTAGTATCAAAGAATATAATAGAGAAGTACCAAAAAGATTACTTAAGTTTCAAAAGTTTAATGGTATATGAAGATGATGATAATAAAATGAAAGAAATCTTTAAAACATTTCCATATGAAGGAGAATATATCGTTAATAGTATTTATCCTACCGAAAGTACTTACAGGTCTATTCTTAAAGTGAAAGGTCTAGTTATTAATTTATTTTTAGTCTTTCTAGTTTTATCCTTGGTATTAATCAGTAATTTCATGATGAATAGTGTTTTAGATTATAAAAAGAATATTGGAATATTACGTTCACTTGGAACAAGGAAAAAGGATATAGTTAAAATATTTTTGAATGAGATTGTTTTCTTGGTAGTTATTTTATTTCTTTTTAGCTTAGTTGGTATCAAGACAATAATGCCTTATCTTGAGAGATATCATTTTAGTACTTCTTTGATTTTATATATAAATATAGAAATAATGTTCTTCTTGATTATCTATTTAGTCGTAAGTATTACTATAGCAAGCCTATTTCCAATTTACAGAGTATCAAAACTAAAGCCAGTAGAAGCAATAAGAAATGAGTAACTGTATAAAAAAAGCAACGTTATAATATTTGTAAAATAATATTGACTAATTGTGCAAAAAGTAGTATTCTTAAACTGTAAATATGTGGCAGTATCTATACATGTTTATTAAAAGTAGTATTGTTTTTAGATGAAAATAAAGACGAAGTAATATTTTTAATGCACATTTGATTACTGCGATATAATAAAGACTTACAATCTCGTTTCTTTCTAAATGCAATCTATAATTTTAGAAGGAAAGGAGGTTTTTTTATGAGATATGGAAAATATGTTCTCACATTTGCAACAGTATTTCTATTTTGTATGATTTCAAATGCATCCGCACTTAATGAAATACCTTTTTCTATTACTGCCGACGGTAGTTGGGATTTTGATATCTTTGGTAGTGCACAAAAAAATGGTGGAAATCATTTTTCAGCAGTCAGATGGACAGACTCAACTCAATCAACTAATCACAAGATGTGGTTTAGGGTATCAGATCTTCAAGGAAGTATAAAAGGTTCAGGACTATTAAATTATAAGTCATTGGATGCTTTTCAAACAAATTTAAAAGCTAATGGAAGTTATGCACTTGAAGCAAAACGTGAGAAATCTACTGGTACAAAAGTTACTGTTTCTGGAACATGGGTACCATAGTTTGGTATGTAGAAAAGGGGATAACACGAAATTTAATATTCCCTTTTTTACAACATTTTTAAGATTTAGTTTACATGTGATAATTTATGAAATAGCTTTTTTGTAAATTATCGTAAGTAAATTAGAAATTATTTATCAAATAGGGAAGTGTGATTATGATAGAATTAAAAAATATAAAAAAGGAATATAAAATAAAAAAGCAAAAAGTACAAGCTTTAGATGATATTAGCCTAATTTTACCTAATAAAGGAATGGTTAGTATTTTAGGGACTAG
>CAPHZB010000071.1 GCA_948629335.1 uncultured Bacilli bacterium | reverse complement strand
TATGCCAGTTACTACGATTGGATAAAGTAGAGTCATCCCTATAAATCCATTTTTTCTCATTATAATCCTCCTTTTAAAGGAGAATACGACAAAAACAGTATACTCTATTCCAAGTAAAATAACGTATTTAAAAAAATACATGCGGGAATAAAATATACTGTAATTATATCCTATTCGTCCCTGCCTATAATATCCTATAGTCAGTATACACTTATATAAAATATTTTGTCAAGAACTTTTTTTTACGTATTTTCGACACTTTTTTATTTAAAATCTACTAATTCTATTTATTTTAAGCCTTAAAAATTCTTTATGTTTTAAAGACCGTTTATTTAACAAAATTAATTCTTAGTGTCTGATTCATTAAAAAAATACAAAAGGTATGGATTTAAGATTGTAATTTTCTATTTAACTCTCTTACAAAATAGTTTTCTTTTATTGCTAAATTCAAATAAAATTCCCATTTCTCTTACGTTTTAGTATTACTTAACATTAGCACATTGTTAGACAAAAAAATTACTTCAAAACATTTTTAAAAGAAGCTAAATAAATATTTTTCTACACCAAAAAAGAAGAAAACATATCTTATTCATATGTTATCTTATAAAAATTATAAATTTCATATACGCATTCAATAAAAATACTTTTTATTCCTCTAACAATTCACTAAGTACAACAATATCTAAATTTTTTGTTTTTAAAAAGTTAATAATAAGTGGCAATTCCTCTTCTAAGATTTCATTAACATGTAAAGCAATGATTGATCCATTTTTCACACTTTTTTTAATTTCTGCTAAAGGTCTTGTATCTGTAATAATTGAAGGTTTAATTGTATGTATCTTAGAGGAAGAACAAATGAGTAAAGTCTCTTCACTAAAAGAATTGTCATAACAATACGTTTGTTTTGTAACTTTCTTAATTTTTGATGTCAACCAAGAAAAAGAAGAATCACTATAATCATAATTTAAACTTAAGTTTCCAATTTCATGTCCATAAGAGGCAATCATTTGTAGTTTTTCTGCTTCATAATAATAGAAATCAATAAATATATTGGCTTTTACATCTTTTTGCTTTAATATTTTAAAAATAGTAGTTAAATCTGTTCCTTTGGTAGCTAAAAATAAAAGAGCCACCTGATTTTTTTGTTCATTTCCACTAATTACAAACTTATCATATGTATTTTTAATAGAAATAGAAGGTTCTGTATCTTTTAAAGTAATGAGTGATTCATTAAAACTTCCATATCGCTTCATTTTGCTATAACTTTTATCTATGTCAATCTCTTTTCCTTTTCTTCCTGGCACAATAGTTTTATCTACAATTGTTGCATCTTTCGCATCAATTTCATATTCAATACCCTTCCGTTTTAGTTCTATCATAATATCATCATATTCCTTTACAACACTTACTGTTTTTTCTGTATAAATAAAACTAAAACACATTAAAATAACAAAACCTAAGATTTCAAAAAATTTTTTCAAGATAATCACCACTACCATTGTATGATGCTTATTTTAAATTATAATTCAAATGTATTAATTTAGGATCTACAAATAACCCATCTTTTCGAATTAATACATCATCAAAATAGATTTCTCCCCCTCCATACTCTTTTCTTTGGATAAGAACAAGATCCCAGTGAATTTTAGAATCGTTTCCATTCGACGCATCATCATAACAAGCTCCTGGTGTAAAGTGAATACTTCCAATAATTTTTTCATCAAATAAAATATCTCCCATAGGATCTAAAATAAGTGGATTTAATCCGAGTGAGAATTCTCCTACGTATCTAGCACCTTCATCCGTATCAAAAATTTTATTTAATCTTTCATTATCTCCATCACATGTGGCTTCTATGATTTTCCCATCTTTAAAAGTTAAACTGACATTCGAATATACTTCTCCTTGATAAGGACTTCTTGTATTGTAAGTAATTTTACCATTAACAGAATCTTTAATAGGTGCTGTATAGATTTCACCATCTGGTAAATTACAAGTTCCAAGGCAAGGAATAATATTCATATTCTTAATAGAGAAAGTTAAATCAGTCCCTGGAGATACAATTCTTACTTTATCTGTTTTTTCCATTAGTTCTTTTAAAGGAAGTAATCGGCACTTTAAATCATTATAATCTAGATTCATTACGTCCATTGCATAATCAAAATAAGTAGATGTTTTCATGCTTGCTTTATAAGCATCTAATCGAGATGGATAATTAAGCAAAACCCATTTTCTTTCATTCGTACGGATATGACTGGCTTCTTGTAACGCTTCACTAATCTTCCTTGTTTTTTCATGATCCACTTCTTTGTTTTCATAATCATTTGTTGTATAACGGATCGTAATAAAAGCATCAAAGTTTTCTACATCTTCCAAACTCTCTTTTTTTAAAAGTTCTAAGCGCTTATCATTCGTTGTACTCTCAAGTAAGGCAGAAATTTCTGGCTCGGTCAATTGAATACTAGCAACTCCTCCTTTTTCGGTAATATCTTCTATTAATTTTAAGAGGAGTGGCTTTGTTTCTAACGTTCCTTTAATTAATACTTTTTCTCCTTCTTTGATATCTAAAGAATAATCTACGATTTTACGACTTAATTTAGAAATCTTTTCAAACATGTTTTCACCCTTTCCTTAAAAAGTCATACTATATTATGAAAGGAGGACGAATATGTATTCAAACATGTCAGATTTTAGAAATTATTCAAACTCATATTCATCTATGCCTGGTAGCATGACTTCATCTAATATGGCTTATGTACCAAGTGGTGCAAATATGTCAGCCACTCGTATGCCTATGACAAATTCAATTTCTAGTACCAATCAAGATTCAAGAATTATTGGTGGTGGTTTTCTAGGACCATTTGTCTTAGGAGGAATTACTGGGGGATTATTAGCTCCAGCATTTTATCGTCCATATCCATATTACAACCCATATCCATATTATGGACCAAATTGGCGATGAAATACGAAAAAACTGTTTAGTGAAAAGTTATAAAACTACATATTTGTAGTTTTTTCTATGGAATACAAAGAAATTGGAAAAATTATCCTCTTAAAATAATTTTATGTGAAACTTGCAAATATCTTGTATTCTATTTTCATTTTTGTTATAATGACCATAGGAGGATGGTAACATGTTTTCAAAATACGATGAAATTTCAAAGTTAATTCGCAATTACATTGAAGCCTCACTTGTGAAACCAATGATGGATGTTACCATGTTAAACAAGCATCTTTTGGAAAGATATGGTATCTCTTTAACAAATATTGATGCAACCAATTTAACAAATAAAATTTCAGCAGTAAAAAAATTACGAAGTGAATTTGCACTTAAAAATCAAAATAGTTTTAAACAAGATGAAAGTGTTTTAGCAGAACTTAAACAACAGGAGGCCCTTGTAGTAGAAGAAGAAGGAAAAGTTCGTGAATTTGGATATGCGCTAGCAAATAAAATTTGTATTATGATTTATAAAGGACCTCTTACGATAGATACGATGAAGGAACTAAAAGAACATAAATATGATGGTACCTATGGAAATATTACTATGATGCAAATGTACGCTCTTTATAATAAAAAACAAAGACTAGAAGATGAAAATGAAAAATTAAAATCAGATAATGCGAAAAAAGATGCGTTAGTAGATGCATTTAGACAACAATATACAAAACAATACCATGATTTAGAGGGATATAAGATTAAAAACGATGGTTTACTAAATGAAAATGCAAACCTAAGAGAATCACAACAACAATTAAGACAATGCATAGTAGATCAAAGCGCTGCACTTCAGGTGTTAAATCAAAATATAGTATCTTTTATGCAAAGTTATTTAGGAAATAATGTAATGACTCCTATAGATAGGAAGAATGAAACAGTAGAACTTCAAAAAGCGGCCTAGGACCGTTTTTTTATTTGTTGATGATTTCTGCTTTGCATAAAGACACAAATGTTGGATTACTATTGTTGTTTCCGACAACAACAACCATACCATATTCACTTCTTAAAATAGTTCCCTGTGCTACTGTTTGACCTCCAGCATTAATATCCACTCCTGTAGTTCCAACTGGTAAATAAGAACGAATTGCTGCCTCACAGTCTGCATCACATCCTGTTGATAAAGGAGTTGGTGCTGGTAAATAAGTAATCATGTCATTATATACACTACTCGTAATCGTAATAGACGCAATTCTGCAAAGGGACACCGCTTCCTCAGGTACTCCTTGTGCATTTACTAATTGAAAAAGTCCTGCATCTGGATTGTTATTAGGGGCTGGCAATAAAGATCCCGGTCTTCCACTTGCATTATTTCCACTTTCCATAGCAATAATTAAATTATCATTTGGATACAATGTAATAATTTGGTTAATGACATTCCTCATCTGATCTACACAAAAGCAAGATGTTGAATTAGTATTACTTCCAGCTGGTCCCGTTGCACCTATTGGTCCCGTTGCACCTATTGGTCCCGTTGATCCAGTTGGTCCCATTGGTCCCATTGGTCCCGTTGATCCAGTTGGTCCTGTTGGTCCTGTTGAACCTGTTGGTCCTGTTGGTCCTGTTGGTCCCGTTGATCCAGTTGGTCCTGTTGGTCCAGTTGGTCCTGTTGGTCCCGTTGATCCAGTTGGTCCAGTTGGTCCCGTTGATCCAGTTGGTCCTGTTGGTCCTGTTGGTCCCGTTGATCCAGTTGGTCCAGTTGGTCCTGTTGGTCCTGTTGGTCCTCCTGCAGGCCCTGTTGGTCCCGTTGGCCCTATACAACAATTTGGCTTACATCTAGAGTCATTTTCTATTTTTCGTATTGCCTGTGAAAAATCCCCATCACCACACTTATGGTTTAAACATTTCATTTTATTCCTCCCTTCACATTATTATATGATGCCATTGATTTTCTACTAAGTATAAAAAGCATATAAAATATGGACTTAATTGAACTTTTATTATAATGAACTAAACTAATTTAATAAAAAATATTTTTCTATTTGCAAGTTTTTCATTTGCATCTCTATAAAATCAATAATACAACATAACTTTCACATCGATTCTCTCATATAATTTGAAAGAACTTTACCATCAAATAATTATATCTAATTTAATATAAATGCAAAAAAACAAACATTGTTTGCTTTCCTAACCAAAATCATTCTGTTTGATTTTTATTTTTTATAAATTCACGGAGCATTTTCGTAAGTGCCCTTTTTTCAATCCTAGAAACATAACTTCTAGATATACCTAGTTCTTTAGCAATTTCCTTTTGTGTTAATTCATCATGATTATTTAATCCATATCTTTTTTCAATAATTTCTTTCTCTCTTTCTGTTAAAACAGAAAAATAAGTACTTAATAAATTGATATTATCTTGGTTATGAATATCCATAGCAAAATCTGGATTTGGTGTTTTTAAAATATCTAAAAAACTAATCTCATTTCCATCCTTATCAAAGCCAACAGGTTCATTTAAACTAATATTTTTACTATTTTTTTTGTTTCCTCTAAAAAACATTAAAACTTCATTTTCAATACAACGCGCACAATATGTGGTAAGCCTTGTTCCTTTGCTTCCTTTAAAACTATCAATTCCCTTAATTAAACCAATTGTTCCAATACTAATTAAATCATCTGCATCATCCATTTTATGATCATATTTTTTTACAATATGGGCAACTAATCGCAAATTATGTTCAATTAACTTATTTCGAGCCTCCTTGTCACCTGCAAACATTTTTTCTAACAAATTGGTTTCTTCCTCTTTCTCCAAAGGATCTGGAAACATATTATTTGAATAGGCTGCTGTAAAGATATAAAAATCTTTAAATAAATATTTTAACCACTTTAAAAGCATAAAATCACTCCTAAATAATCTTATGCTTTTTTATTCAATTCATTTCTATTTTATATTTTTATCATACTCAATATCAGAAACTTCATATTTCTTATGTGTTTTAATAAACTCGAGTACTTTTGTTGTCAGCCAACCTATAATTGCTAGAATAATGAAGTAAACAACACCCCAAATATCAAAGGTTGGTTTTGATTCATTAAATAAACCTAACAAAGAGGCACCTGCACTCATAGAAGTTACGATAGCTAAATTATTAATTGAATTATTTGTTACATCAGATTTTACATCCTTAATTGTTGACTTAGCAGAATTTACATAAGTCTGCGTCATATCCCATAAATACTGAATATAATTGAGTGTATCTCGAAGAGTTTCATAACGATACCCTGAAATAGCCAAAAATTCGACAAGCTCACTATCTGCCTTTGCTATTTTCTCTCTTGTAGAAATATAGGTACTCATTTGATTAATTCTTCCATCAATTAAATTAATTGTTTTACTATATCCATCTAGTTTACTCATAAAAGCGATAATCTCAGAACCCTTTACATGTTTTCTTTCCTCAATTTTATCAATTTTTTCCCAAATAATACGGTGAAGATTTAAGTATCTATGAAGTTGCCCTTTAAATTCACGGATAAATACTTGTTGTTCTATAGGCGTCTTCCAAAAATAAAAGTTACAATTATGGGGTAATAATAATACTCCA
>CAPHZB010000070.1 GCA_948629335.1 uncultured Bacilli bacterium | reverse complement strand
CAGCAGGAGATATATTAAAAGGAAAGAAAGCCTTAGTAGGGGGAAAAGAAGTAGTAGGGACATTTACATGTCCAACGTTAGCTAGTTTAACTCCTGGAGATGCGACACCAGAAGATATAACATTTGGTAAAATTGCTTGGGTGAATGGAAATAAAGTAGTAGGTACATATGGATTTTTAGCAGATATAGTACAGGTAGGTGATTATATCAGTTATACACCAAGTAAGACACGTTACTATGTACCAATTGAGTATACAGGAAAGTATAGTATTCACAATGTAGAAATTAATCCAAGTGAGTTGAATTTATGGAGAGTTATACAAAAAAATAAAGATGGAACAGTAGATATAGTATCAGAATATTTGTCTAGCGTGGCAGTAGGGTTTCAAGATTATTCTAATTCCGATGATAAATACCCTGTGTATAAAAGTTTTATATTGGCATTAAATGAAATTGCTGCATCTTATAAAACAGAAGGAATCACAGTAGGCTCAAGACATATGGGATATGATGGAACTGCAAAAGAATATTTAAGTGATTTGGATACGATTAATGGAAATCCAGATAAGGGATATGAGACAGATGTAAGATTAGTACTAGCTGCTATAGGAACTTTGTCAGCAAAGCCATTTGGAGAAAATTATAGTGATGGGTACTGGCTAGCATCAAGGTACATAATTAGCTCTGGTCGTAAGGTTAATCAATTTAATGATGTGACGAGTACGGGTTTATTTTCACCTGAATATCATACGGGAAATGTGAATTACGTAAGACCTATTGTAGTATTAAAATCAGACTTGAACATCACAGGAGGAGATGGAACAGAAAGCTCACCATATACGCTTGGGACATAGATTATGTTAAATAAATTTTAATATAACGGAAAATATTATATTAAAAATATGAAATAGTATATAAATAATCAATAAAGAAAGTGAGGGAGAAGATGAAAGAAAGAAAAAAGCATCAAGTAATAGTAGGAGTTGAAGTCACGCTATTATGTATGATAATAGGAGTAATAGGAACAAATGCAGCAAGTATTACACCTCCATCTAATCAGGTAAGCTATAATAAGAACAGCCAAACAACAGTACAATCAGCAGTCAATGATTTATATACAAAGTTATCATATGGAGATGCTGCGTCAAATGAAATCGTAAGTGGAAAGACAGCATTAGTCGGAGGAAAACAAGTTGTAGGAACATATACTTGTCCAAGTGTAGCGAGTCAGACCCCTGGAGATGCAACACCAGAGGATATAACCGAAGGTAAAATAGCATGGGTAAATGGGAATAAGATAGTAGGTACAAGAACAACATTAGCAAATAAGGTAAAACTAGGCGATTATATAAGTTATACACCAAGTAGGAGTTCTTATGAAGTACCTGGGGCTGGAGATTTAAGTGGAGCTTTTGGAAAAATCTATCCAAGCAACCTAAAGTTATGGAGAGTGATTCGAAGAACAGGAGATGGAGTGATAGAATTAGTTTCAAATGGTCTCGGGGATAGATTAGCTATAAGAGGCATCCAGGGATATTTAGATTATATAAAAATATTAAATGATGCAGCAAAGGGATATGAAACAGATGGATATACAATAGGATCCAGACATATGGGTTGGGATGGAAAAGCCCTAGAGCATTTAGAGAGTATACAAGTAACATGCTCAGATTTTACAAATCATTGTCTAATTGGTAACCCAGATGAAGGATATGAAACTGATGTATCATTAGTTAGATCTATTAATAGCTTAGACCAGGGTAGTGATTATTTCCTCGCCTCGCGTTCTTCAGGAGGTGAACAAGCATATTTTAAATTAATCAGAGATGGTGAAGTTAAGGGAAGTGGTTATGAACTTTGCGATAGTTCTTCTAGTTTGCATCACAATGGGAAACCAATAAAGCCAGGTGCTTGCTTGGATGGCTCAGGGACAACTTCTGCTGATTATCATTCTCCTCGGATACGGCCCATAGTATATTTGAATCCAGATTTAAAAATAACAGGAGGAGATGGGACGGAATCTTCCCCATACACCCTTGGAACATAGACAATGCAAAGAACTTAAGAGGTTATTCTCTTAAGTTTTTGTATGGATAAATTTATGTATATAAAAAAGACCTATTCGGTCTATACAAATAAAATAACACAAATACCAGCAAGTAAACAATACCAAACAAAATACATTAATTTTCCATTCTTAACAACATCTTTAAACCATTTTGTACTAAAATAAGTAACAACACAAGATACAAATGCTCCAACAATGTAATACATCCAAACAGTAGAACTAATATTTGTTTCTAATAAATCCTTTACACCTAAAACCATAGTTGCTAGGCTAATCGGAATATATAACATAAATGAATATTTGAAAGCAACATCTCTTTTTAATCCTTGTTGCATACCCCCTACTAGTGTAGCGCCACTTCTACTAATTCCTGGAAAAAGGGCTAAAACTTGAAATAAACCAATAATAATTGCATTTGTAACACTAATATTGTTATCCTCTTTTTTCCCTTTATAATCTTTTACTAGAAACAGGAATAATGCTGTAACTAAAAGAGCGAATCCAACAATTTTAACGCCACCAAGAACAGTTTCAATTTTATCTTTTAATAAAAGACCTGCAATACCAGCGGGAACTGAACCTATAACAATCAACCATGCATATCTAAAATTTGCATAATACCCTTCTTCTCTTGTTTTTATATAAAGAAAAAAATCTTTTATAATTTCAATCAAATCTTTTCTAAATACAAACAATATAGCAATTAAACTACCAAAATTTACGATAATTTCAAAATTCAAATCATTTAATACTTTATCATTTAATAGAGATTTAAAAATAACGAGATGTCCACTCGATGAAACAGGTATTGGCTCTGTCAACCCTTGAATAAAGCCCAAAAACACATATTTCATCAAATTAATAAAATTCATACAATCACCCTACTCTAATTATACACGAACTTTCTAAAATAATAAATAAAAACGAAAGATAAAAATAAAATTTAATAGGTGGTAAAATGATACGCATTGTTCCTTTTTTAACTGGTTTTGGTTTCGCACTGATTGGTTCATTATATGTAATTAGTTACTTAAATTTAATGACAATAGGGTATAATTTTTTAGAATATGTAAAGTTTATAATTAGTAAGGTAGAATGTTGGAACTTGGTATTGGGTTTTCTTTTAATTTGGATTTCGATAGGGAAGGAGAATTATAAAAAATGAATTATGTTTATGATATTTTGCTAAACTTTAAAGAGGAATTTATCGATTTTTACGATTGGAATACACGTGATGGATTAGACCATATAAGGAAAATACCTATTTTTAAGGTAGAAACAAAAGTATTAAGGGATTTTTTAGATTATTCCATCGAATTAGATGAAAAGGAATTAGAAAAAATAGAAAATCAAACAGAAATATTTTTAGGTAGAAAGGTAAAAAGCATTCGCTATGCTTGTTTAATTACTGATTCTAGAAAGGTTTTAGCACTCAAAATAAAAGACAAAAAAGTATATATCAGTGATTTACTATTAGATGAAGAGGAATCGTCCCTTGATATGATAGCTTTACTCTCTTTTTGGGATTTAAAGTACAAAAAGAAAGATAAACGAACTACAAATCGTTTTAAAACAAGAAAACAACTTGAATTTGAAAAAAATCTAGATTTAGAATTACAAAAATTGGTAAACGAAAAAAATTTGTCTAAACTAAAATATATATATTATGAATGTTTTGATGAAAAGGAAGATAAAAAAGATGTTATGATACATAAAATAAACTTAGAATTAAAAGAAAATTTTATTAATTTTTCTAAAAAAATCGATTATTTGTTAAAAATAACAAATACAGTAATTTAATGTATATTCCTAAAAAATTTGAAAACACTAAAAAAGAGGAGGAAACATATGAAAAAACTATTATCAATGCTTTTTATTATGACACTTTTAACAGGATGTAGTTGTACTGCGACTTTAACAAAGGATACACCAACAAAAAAGGTAGAACACTTTTTTAATGATTATCAGACACTAGATAGTGATGTTTTAGCGCAATTAAATACAGTGGTAGATCAAGAAACAAGTTTTACAGAAGAACAGAAAGAAACATATAGGGATATCATGAAAAAACATTATCAAGGTTTAACATATGAAATTAAAGATGAAGTTATTGATGGAGATAATGCTACTGTAACCGTGGAAATAGAAGTAAAAGATTATTCAAAAATTATAAGTGCGTCTAATACATATTTAAGTGAACATCCAAATGAGTTTAATGATGAAAAGGGTGTGTACGATGTAAGTTTATTTAATAAGTATCGTTTAGAACAACTAAAAAATGCGAATGAAAAAGTAAAATATACTTTGAATTTAACACTCACAAAAGTAGATGATGAATGGAAGTTGGATAAATTAAATGATGTTGATGAAAGTAAAATTCATGGAACATATAATTATTAGATAAAAACTCGTAATTCCATTAACTATTTAGAGTAGTTTGAAGGAAACGAGTTTTTCTAAATAAAATGTTTTTGTAAAATAAAATGTTTGTATTATAATAACATCTAAGGATATGTTATGATATGGATCAAGTGGTAGAATCTTTATATTTGTAGATAGGATGAATTTAATAAGGGGGATACATGTTATTTATAAAAGAGAATGGACGATTTATTAGATGAATTTAGTATTGAAGTAGGCCATAAAAAGAGCCATATTTATAGAAAATATGTCGTTTTTTCTTGAATATAGCGAAAATATATGATATTCTTTAATAGTAGAATAGAGGAGTATGTATGAAGAATAAAAAGTGTTTTATTTTATTAATGATGATTTTATTTTTAACAACAGGTTGTGTTAGAGAAAAGATAGACTTAACCATTCATAAAGATAAAAGTATGGATCTTTCTATGGATATGGGGATTTCTAAAACTTTTATGGAAGCTTATAAGCAACAGGAAGGTGCTACTGGCGGAAATGATTTAGAATTTTTTGATATTAGTGATGAAGAGATTGCTGAGATGAAGAAAAAGGGTATTAATGTAGAAAAGTATGATGATGGTTCGTATACGGGGATGAAAGCATTCTTAAAAATTACAAATATTGATGCTATTAGTTCTACGAAAGAAGTAGATGGAGATTTAGAAGCTATCGTTGGATTTAATGATGATTTGACTGATACAGAAAAGGATACCGAGGAAAAATTCCTCTTTACGGTAAAAAAAGGGTTTCTTAAAAATAAATATACTGCAAAGTTAAGTTCTTCTACATCAGATGAAATAAAAGATATGACAGACCTTTACACAGATACAGATGCAACGATTAATAATGGAAATAACAATACAACAGGAAATGGTACAAATAATTTAATAGGAGGAAATTCCTCTACAAATGATTTTGATTTTTCTACTTTAGCTAGTGGAATGGATATGAGTTTTACTGTTAATTTACCATATAAGGCAATTAGTAATAATGCAACTACAGTAGAAAATGATGGAAAAAAATTATCTTGGAATTTAGCAAATACAAATAATGCAATTGAGTTTTCTTTTGAACTATACAATATGAAGAACATTTACCTTCTAGGAGGAGGAATTTTACTTATTGTTCTTATTCTAATTGTGGGAATTGTGCTTTTTGTAAAGAAAAAAGGAAATAAGAATTTATCAGAGGATAAGACAAGTATAGATAGAGGGGTAAAAGAGTCCTACCCAGCTGTAACAAATATGATTGGACCAATGCCAGCCAGTGGAAATCAAGCACAACAAAATGCAAGGGTACAATCTGTACCAGTAACAACAAAACCAGTTTTACAACCAAATCCGATAACGCCTGCGCCACAACCAATTGGACAACCAACGCAGCAAGTACCACAAGGTGTTGAAAATATAAACGAGGCAGCACAACTAAAACGCTCAACAACACCATATCAAGTGACGCCAAATAATCAAGTGGTAGGAAATCAGTCAGTGCAGACAGGGAATGCTAATATGCAAGGACAAATAAATTATAACCAAAATATGACAGGAGTACCGACAATGAGTGCACAACCTCGCGTAGAACAACCATCTGTATCTATGAATGGACAACAGCCTATGCGACCAATGACAACTGTAACTCCACAACCAAATAGTCAGGTAGGGCAGACACCTTCTAGACAACCTTTGAATGCAAATGTACAAGGTATGCAAGTACCTGCAAATGGTCAAGTTGTAAATCAACCAATGTCTATGAATGGTCAACCACAAAATAGTAATACACCTAAAGGACAATCGCAGACAGGTTCAAGTCCAACAGATATATTTGGTCAAAACGGTTCATTTCAGTAAAGGTAGTGATTTAGGACATATTGTGTCCTTTTTTATATGTATTAATGCAGTTAAAAAAGGATTGGATTCAATTTAAAAGTATGCATGTTTTCATAATTAATTATTAAAAGCATAGAAATTATTTTTTGCATTTAGCAAAAAAAATTAAAATTAAGAAAAATTTTTCAGTACAATTTATTTTTCCTTTTTTTAAAATAAGAAGGAATTTACCTTTAAAAGAAGTATGTTGATTTTAGAGGTGATAGA
>CAPHZB010000069.1 GCA_948629335.1 uncultured Bacilli bacterium | reverse complement strand
AAGTTGTTTTATTTTTGTCAAATTGTAACTTTTATTTTTGGAAGACGCCTATACCATTTATTTTAGCAAGTGATTCTATAAATACTCTTTGACTTCTACCATTGCCTTCACGAAAAGGGTGTAAAGCATTAATATCTGCAAATAATTCCACTAATTTATTTAATATTGTTTCATTATCAAAATCTAAAAAGTATTTTTCTTTTTTTAATTTATTAAATACATCATCACCTTTATAACAATAATCAGCAGTTTTAAGATAAGTATATTTGTATTTATTATCCATAGATTCTCCTATACTTTTCTAATACCTTATTTCGTTCTATTTCAGTTGTTGACTTCCCAGTTATGCAATTATAAAGTTTCTGTTTTATTTCTTGAGTTAATGGCATACCCTCTTGAGCCATAGCACCATCAACCTTTTTTATTTTTTCTTGGATTTCTTTTTCAATTTGATTTTTATTATCCATTAAAATCACTCGCTTTCTCAAGTTTTTCGATATATCTATTATACCACAGATTCATTAATATATCATTATTTGAAGATTAAAAAAAATACTTACGTTAAAAGTATTTTTTGCTTTAGATTAATATTACTTTTATAAACTATTATTTGCTATAGCCTGGTAATATTGTATTAATTTTTGTGCAAAACTGTGATTGAATTTGTTTGAATTTTGTATATATTTTAAGCCAACAGAATATGGAAATGCACCGCGAAACAACAAAGAACTTATAAAATAAGTATCCATATTGCTTATAGGTGCACCAACAACCATTTTTGCGCTTACTAAAACAAATATTCTTCCATTACTTATAATGAATATTTCTTAAATATATTATTATTTTTACTGTTTTATAAGGCTTTTATCTCCACTTTTTTCAACTACTTAGTTATTTTTCTATATTTTGGGAATCAGTTCTATTCCCTTTTAAATCAATACTTTTTTGAAACTTGCTTATAAATTAAATCATTATTTGTTTTAAAGTAAAAATAGTGTAATATCTTAAGGGAACCTTTAATTTTAACATTTTTTAAAACAAAGTTAATTGCGCTGATTCGTCCATTCCATCTAAAATCCCCATAGAACGCATTTTTTCAATCAATGTCTGTGAAACTCTTCCTCTCTTTTGTAAATCTTCAATGCTTAAAAATGCACGTTTTTCTCTTTCCTCTACAATAACATTAGCAACAACATCTCCAAGTCCTTCAATTGAGTTAAACGGAGGTAGAATCTCTGTATCACTGATTGCTTTCCATACAGTAGCTTCACTTTGGTATAAATCAATTGGTGCGAATTTCATACCACGTGCAGTTGCTTCTAGGGCAACACGTAAACTTTCAAGTTGTCCATTTTCTTTATTGGTTGCATCATACCCTTTATTTTTAATTTCAATAACCTTGTCTTTAATTGCATCATATCCGTCAATCATAGATTCTACATCAACATCTGTTGCCTTAGAAGAATACCAAGATGCATAGAAATAAACGGGCATATGTACCTTATACCAAGCAATCCGAAATGCACTGATTACATACGCTGCTGCATGGGCCTTTGGAAACATGTATTTAATCTTTTCACAAGAATCAATAAACCAATCTGGAATATTTGCATCTTCCATTGTCTTTTTATGTTCTTTCCATGTAACTGGATCTTTACTTGCTTTTCCTTTACGAACAAACTCCATAATTTTAAACGATTTAATTGGAGCAAGACCACGATACATTAAATAAACCATAATGTCATCACGACAGCCAATCGTTTCTTTAAATGGAACAATATTGTTCTTAATTAATTCTTGCGCATTTCCAAGCCATACATCAGTACCATGAGAAAGACCTGAAATTTTAACAAGTTCTGCAAAAGTAGTTGGTTTTGTATCTTCTACAAGTTGAATCGTAAATGGGGTACCAAATTCAGGAATTCCAAGCGTTCCTGTATTACACATAATTTGTTCTGTTGTAACTCCCAATGCCTCTGTTGATGTAAAAATACTCATCGTTTCTTTGTCATCCATAGGAACTTTCATAATATCGGTTCCTGATTGAAGTTGTATTAAACGTAATTGAGTTGGATCAGAATGCCCTAGAATATCCAATTTTAATACACATTCTTCAATAGAATGGTAATCAAAATGTGTTGTTCGCCAAGGAGATGTTGGATCTTCTGCTGGAAACTGAAATGGCGTAAAGTCAAAACAATCCATATAGTCAGGAATAACAACGATTCCCCCTGGGTGTTGTCCCGTTGTTCTCTTAACACCTGTACAACCTGCTGCTAAACGCTCAACCTCAGCTGTACGCATTTCTACACCCTTTTCTTCACAATACCCTTTAACATAACCATAAGCTGTTTTATCGGCAACTGTTCCAATCGTTCCAGCACGATATACATTATCTGCACCAAATAATACTTTAGTATATGCATGAGTACTTGCTTGATTTAAATCTGAAAAATTAAGGTCAATATCAGGTACTTTATCTGCGTTGAATCCTAGAAAAGTCGCAAATGGCATATCTTGTCCATCTTTAATCATTGGTGTATGACAGTTTGGACACATTTTATCAGGTAAATCAAAACCAGATGAATAAACAGAACCTAAGGGATTTCCCTCGTCATCATCAAAAATACTTAGTTTACATGTTTCACATCGATAATGTGCTGCAAGTGGATTGACTTCGGTAATTCCCATTAATGTTGCAACAAAGGAAGAACCAACCGAACCACGAGAACCTACTAGAAAGCCCTCATCATTGGAGTGTTTTACTAGGCGCTGTGCTATCAAATAAATAGGGTCAAATCCAGCACCAATGACTCCTCCAAGTGATTTTTTTAATTTTTTTTCTAATTCTTCTTCAGTTATCTCTTCTTCTGATTCATTCTTTAAATATTCTTTTACAACTTCTTTTACAGCATCAAATCCTTTTAATATTACTTCATGAAGTTCCTTAAAGCTGGCGCGCTCTAATTCTTCTCCTTCTAAAGAAGAAAGTTTACTTTGAATTGATTTTAATACAATATCTCCATAAAGCTCAGTTGCAATTCTCTCCTCGATGGAATAAGGTAGAACCTCTCCATACCAATGACGAGCTTTTGTATAAACCAAATCTGTTACAACTCTTGGACAGTCTAAGTAAGAAGTTTCATCATCACTTTTGACTCTTGGGGAAAAAGGCGTTCCTCCTGTATCAGGAATGACTTCTATTTCTTCTACCATATCTGCTATTTTATTTGTATTGTCTACAACGATTTCATAAGCAAGTTCTTCTCCTAAAAAAGAAAAATCTTCTAACATTTCATTTGTCGTTCTAAAATGTTGTGATGGAATATTTTTTATGTCTTTCTTTGCAAGAGGATGTCTTCCTCCTCCAGGAACTTTTTGATTAACGATAATTTCTCTATAAATTTTATCCTCTCGTGTAAAATGATGTACATCTCCCGTTGCTACAATCATTTTCCCAGCTTCTTTCGTCGTTCGAATGACCTTCTTGATATGTTCTTTTAATTCTGTATCATTTTTAAAGTCCCCTAGTTGTATTAAATGTCCGTAAACTTCAGGAGGTTGCACTTCTACATAATCATAAAAATTGATAATATTGGTTAGTTCTTCTCCCTCTTTACTCCTTGCTTCTAGAAACACTTCTGATTCATAACAACCACTACCAATTAATAATCCTTCTCTCAGTTCTTCTAGTTTACTTCTTAATATTCTTGGTGTCTTATATAAATAAGTTGTATTTGCTAAAGAAATAATAGTAAATAAGTTTTTAAGACCTGTCTGGTTTAAAACAAGTGCATTGAAATGGAAGGTTCGACCAAATTTATGAATTTCTTCTTTAGAAATTAATTTATTTAAATCACTAATTTTCTCAAATCTTTGTGCTTCTAGTTTCTTTAACATTTTATGAAAAACATAAGCAGTTCCTTCGGCATCATAATCCGCTCTATGGTGTGCATCTTCATCCCAAGGTACATCATACCTTTTTACAAGTGCAGACAAACTATGTCTTGAAAATCCCTGATCCAAGGCACGAGATAATTCTAAGGTATCGATCACTGTATTTGTAAACGTTCCTAAGTGGTATTTTTTCATAGACATTTCAATAAAGGAAATATCAAATTTTGCATTATGAGCTACCATTGGTAGATTTCCTGTCCACTCCAAAAATCTTTTGGTAACAGTTTCTTCATCATCCTTTCCTTGCACCATTTCATCAGTAATACAAGTAAGTTCTGTAATTTTATCTGGAATATGCCTTTTTGGATCAATCAATTCATCGAACCTATCTACAATCTCCCCATCCTTTATTTTTACAGCACCTATTTCAATCATTTGGTCAGATCCACCTGCATTAAATCCTGTCGTTTCGGTATCAAATACAACATAAGTATTATGAACTAATTCCTCATCTGTTGGTCTTACTACAATATTAATTGTATCATCTACAAGGGTTAGTTCTGTACCATAGATTCCTTTAAAAATAGGAGGATTTTTTTGTTCTTCTCTTTTTTGTTCTAGTTCCCTTTCTAAACTTGCTCGTACTTCTACATCTGTCTCTTCACTGATTTTTGTTTCTAATTCTTCTATTTTCGCTTTAATGGCTTTTCGAATATTTTTATTATGAGATTTAATAATTCCGAATGAAATAGGAAATGCTTGACAACCGTTATGGTCTGTAATAGCAACTCCTTTATAACCCATGCGTATTGTTTTCTCAACAAGTTCACAGGTATGTTTTCCTAAATCTAGTTTTGTTACACCATCCATTTGACTCATCATAGTATGCGCATGTAATTCAACTCTTTTTACGCTAGCATCATCTACTATTTGTGCTTCTTCTCGGCTAATCCATGTAACATCATACACTGATAAAACAAGTTCATGTTTAAAATTGTCATTTTGTACCTTCCCCCTAAATCGATACCAAGAACCATTTTTTAGTTTCTTTTTAATAATACTCAATTCTTCACTTGCATCTTTTTTTACAAATACGTTTGCAAACATGCTATCTGTTCCATCAGTAATTTTTAGAGTAAATAAAGTAAAGTTTGCTAGTTCTTTATCCTCAATTCCAAATATCTTTGCTTCTACAATCACATTCGGTTCTTCATATAAAATGTCCGCTATTCGGGTAATATTTCCACTGATTTCTTTTCCTTTTAAAATCTCTTCTGTTTTAGGAGTCTCCTTCACTTCTACTGTCTCTTTTAATTTTTCTATTTCTGTAAGTACTGCTTTACTTTTTTCTTCATCAATCTTATAACTAATCTTATCAATCTGATATCCAGAGGATACTAAATATTTTGTGAGTTCTCTTTCGATTCCAGTTAATTTCAGTTGTTCTGCTTTATTTGAAACCTCTATTATTAATTTATGTTCTTCTAAATAAACGACATTTTCTTTTGCCATTTCTAAAAGTGGAAATTCTTTCATTTTTCTTTCAATAAACGCCTGATAATATTCATTTATTTTTTCTTTATCTTCCTCTTCTATATCAAAAATAACTTCAATACCTGTTACATCAACAAATACTTCTCTTATTCTTTTTAAAAACATTTCTAGTGTAGTAACGTGCAAATTTGTTTTTAAAGTAATATAAAATGTATATTTTGTCTTTGTATGATTCCCTACTATTTTAGTTAAACTCCCTCCTTCAAACTCTATTCTATCTTTAAATTCCAATTTATCCAAAAGTATTTCTAATTTATTTTGCATACAGCTTCACCCTATGTATCATTTTATCAAATTTTATATAGGAAAAAAAGTTCTATAAACCAATTTTACAGAACTTTTTTATAGTCAATTCATTATGAAAATAAAATGTTTTAATTCATGTGTACTATTCTATTTCCAAGGACTTACTGATTTCGTTAAAATCCATGGACTTTCTTCTGTTCCTACTCCACCGTAAACGACTGCATCAGATTTAAAAACGACAATGGGCCGTACTTCAAAAGAAGAATCAACTGGCATGCTCCATCCAGTTCCACCTAAAGTGTGATCGCATACCACACTACCATCGGGTTTAACAATATGATATTGCCGGTTTCCGTTTACACCAACACCACACCGAGAAGCTACATAATAATATGTTCCACTTATTCCAATACTTCCAAAAACACTTTTTACCAATTCTACATCCGTTTTATATCCCTCATCAGGGTAAAATTCATTATCTGTTAAATATTCTTGTTGTGTTCCATCATAACCCATATGCCTTGAACCTATTGTTATTCCCTCTGTTTCATAAGATGCAGCAATTTTGTTTAAAACTCCCACATAATTTCTATAACCAATGGGTATAAAGTTTTGCGGACACTTACTACTACTCACCCCGCTAAGATATCTAAAATATACATCATCTATAGAAGCATTAACAGAAATAGCTTCTATCGTTCCATCATTATTTATTTTTATAACCCTCCATAAAGTAAGTCTACTAGGATGAATAATTTGATCTGTAAAGATATATTTACAATTATCAAAATCAAAGCCTGCAGAATTATATATGTCACCTCCATACCCCGTTTCTTCTCCTGAGATAGTGTATGTTTCTTTACTAGGTACATATTTCACATAATCCCCTACTTTTAGTATATAGGATAATTTTTGATTACTTTTAGACCCTGTTCCTATTATTTTATTTCCATTTACCCAAGCTATTTTATCTTTTAATATATCTGCCTCTGTTGCGTTTCCAGGCGTCTGACTAGACAGGGTTGGTGCTACATAAGTTCCTGTTATTTGTTTCCCACCTACTAAAGCAGTTCTTCCTTTCAATATTTGAGAAGCACTCGCATTCCCATAATTCGCTTTATTATATAAATCATCTAATGCATTCTGTACAGT
>CAPHZB010000068.1 GCA_948629335.1 uncultured Bacilli bacterium | reverse complement strand
ATTTTTACTAATTATTCTTTTTTAGCATAGGGACATTTTCAAAAATTTTTCACATTAACAAAATTTAACAGTAATTATTTGTTGACAAATGGGGAAAAACGTAATAGAATGTATCTAGGAGGAAAGAAAATACTCCAGAAATGGAAAAAACAGAAGGGATGGAAAAAATGAAAAAGAATGCAAAAAGAAAAATAGGAACAAGCTTGTTAATGTCCGCTATTGTTGCTGGTTCAGCAGTAATACCATTAGCAAATCCTAAAGCAGAAGAAGCTCCAAATCTAAAATATAGTGCCCATGTTGAAAACATTGGATGGCAAGATATGGTTGGAATTGGAAAATACGCTGGAACTGAAGGTCAAGCATTAAGACTTGAAGCTATCAAAGTACAACGTGAAAACTTAGAAGGTGTAGAATTAACTTTCGATGTACACGTTGAAAACGAAGGATGGAAAAATGGTCTAAAAGAAACTGATGTAATCGGTTCTGAAGGAAAAGCACAAAGACTTGAAGCTATTCGTGTTTATACAAAAGGATTAGAAGAAAAAGGATACAAACTTCAATACAAAGTTCATGTTGAAGATTTAGGATGGACTAATTGGACTAACGAAGGAGAAATGGCCGGAACTGAAGGTCAAGCAAAAAGAGTTGAGGCTATCGAATTCAGATTAGTTAAAGCTGCAGATTTAAAATTAGAAGCTGCTAAGGAAGATGCTTTGAATCAATTAAGCAGAGAATATAAAGCAGAAAACTATACAATTAATGCAAAAGATTTTGATGCCAAAATGACAGAAGGAAAAAAAGCTATTAATGATGCAAAGAATGTTGCAAGTGTAACTTCAGCGTTAACAAAAGTGTTAGGCGAATTAGCAAAAATACCAAGTGATACAACAGAGTTAGCTGGTTTGGATTCTTCAAAAAATACTAACATAGCATCTTACATGACAGAGTTGAATAGATATGCTACTGTAGCAAAAGATGCACAAGTAATTAAATCAGCAATTGAAACTACTAGAAAAGCAGGTACTGAACTTATCGATAATGCTACTTCAGCAGGTTCTGTAACGGCCGCAAAGACGACAGCACTTGAAAATGCGGTGATAGCTGCTGCAGACGCTGCACAAACGGAATTAGATCGTTTATATAAGGAAGGGCAAAGAGATGCAACTACTGGAAAGGTAAGTTATTTGACAGAAGAGGCGTACAAAACGCAAACAGATATAATTACAGGAGCAATTAAAGGTGTAGTTGGAGATAGTAACAAGGCTACAAATCAAGCAAGAGTTACAGCAATAGTTAAAGCGTATACCGATGCCAAAGATGCTCTACAAGAATTTACAACAATTCGAAAAGATGCTTCAGATAAGTTGAAGACAATTAAGACAGCAGTAGAATCTTCAGATTTATTTAAAAATGTAGATGCTATCATGTCTGCCCTTGATACAGGCATAAATACAATAGGTGATGCTAGCACTCGTGATGTAGTATCTAAAACTTTACAAACAACAACAAGTACAGTGTTAAGATTAGCAAAAAGTACTGCAAAAGCTGAGCTAGATAAAAAGTACAATAATGGAAAAGCCGTAAAATATGAGATGGTTTCTTCCACTGCTTACAACACTGCTTTAGATGCAATTAATGGTGTGGAGGCAATCAATGATGCTACAGAAGTTAATACCCTTAATGATGCAGTAAAAAATATTGCAACAACAAGAGTTGGTGGAGAAGAAAATAAAGCTGAGTCTACTTATAAAGCACTAGAAGCTGTTACAGAAACGTTAAAATCAGATTTTAGTGATATTCTAAAAGAAGCTGAGTCTATCCTTCAACAGGCAACAAAAGTTAGCGAAGTCGAAAAAGCAAAAGAAGATGCTGAAGAAAAGATTTTGGCTAGAGAAAAGAACTACTATGTTACTGAAATTAATAAATTAAGAGGAGAAACAGTTACAGAAACAGAAGAAGGTGTAACAGTTGGTTATTATTACTCAGGAGAAGTTTGTAATACATATATAAATAAAATTAATAATACTAGTGTAGTTACAAATTTAGAAAGTGTTTCTGATTCATTTAAGAATGCTGCTAAAGATGCTTACCAAGGAAAATAGTGTTTAATCTTTGAATAATTTAAAAGGGAGACGATACGTCTTCTTTTTTTGTACACATCCAAATATACTCCAAATAAAATTATATATTAGAAAGAATACATAATTTCTGGAACATAATATAAATAGGAATTGTATTAGAGAATAATAGGAAATTATTTCTAAATGACCAGGTATCTTATCAATAAATGTCAAATTTACTTTAAAGCACTGTCTATTCAGTTGCATTCACTTATCTATATTTGATATAATTTAATTGTTATTAATAGATTAGAATAAGAAAAGTAAGAGTTATTCATAGGATGTGATAATTTGAATATTGATATTATTTGTCCACTTTATAATGGAGAAGAATATATTGAAAGTTTAAACAAATCTTTGCTTAAACAAAAGAAAGTCAAAATAAATAAGATTTTCTATATTTTAACTGAAAGCAAAGATAAAACAGAAGAGATTTTAAAAAAGGAGAAAATTGATTATAAGCTCATAAAGAAAGAAGATTTCTCACATAGTTTAGTTCGTGAAAAAAAAGCTTTTGAAAGTAAAGCAGATATTCTTGTTTTTATATCACAGGATATTCGGATTGAAAGAGAAGATTGGCTTTATGAATTAGTGAATCCAATTATAAATGGCGAAGCAGATGCATGTTATTCTAGACAGTTAACGAAATATAACAATATTGAAAAATATACACGAGAAAAGAATTATCCTGAAGAATCCTTAATCAAAACAAAAAAAGATATAGAGCATTTAGGACTGAATACATTTTTTTTCTCTGATGCTTCTAGTGCAATTCGAAGAGACGTTTTTTGCAAATTAAATGGATATGATGGTAAAGATTTACTTATTAATGAGGATATGTATATTGCTTATAAACTAATTATGAATGATTACAAAATAAAATATTGTGCGAAATCCATTGTTTATCATTCGCATAAATTTACATTAAAAGAATTGTACAATCGGTATAAATTAACTGGAATGTTTTTTAAAGAAAATAGTGAACTAGACCAATTTGGAACAACTTCAAGTGGGGGAGGGCTTGCAATTTATATTTTAAAAAGAGCCTTAAAAGAAGGAAATATAAAGGTATTATTCCGTTATCCTTTTGATATGGCGGCAAGACTATTTGGAATGAAAGCAGGTAAAAGAAGTGGAAGAAAAGAAAAAAATTAGAGTTTTACAAATTGTTCCTAATATGCGTTCAGCAGGAATTGAAAACTTTATTATGAATATTTATAGAAATATAGATTTAGATAAAGTACAATTTGACTTTTTAGTACATAATGAAGAAAAAAAGGATTTTGATGATGAAATTGAAAAAATGGGTGGGAAAATATATCGATTTTCTTATAAAGATGATAAAAATATTTTCAAGTATATTCATGATTTAGATACTTTTTTTAAAGAACATAAAGAATATGAGATTGTTCATGGACAGATGCAGAGTATGATGCCTCTTTATTTATATAAAGCTAAAAAAAATGGGGTTCCTGTTCGTATTGCTCATGCACACAATTCCCATTATGAAAAGTCTATGAAAGGAATTGTATTACATATTTTTTCTAGGTTTTCAGGAAAGTACGCGACTGATCTATGGGCTTGTTCTAATACAGCAGGGGCTTACTTATTTGGAAAACGTGAATTTAATATTATTCATAATGCAATTGACATGGACAAGTTTCAGTATAGAGAAGATGTAAGAAATAGAATTCGTGAAAAAGAGGGCCTTACTGATAAAATGGTTGTTGGTCATATTGGAAGATTTGAACTTCAGAAAAATCATGAATTTTTAATTGATATTTTTTATGAAATACAAAAATTAATTCCAAATGCCGTTTTATTATGCTTTGGTTGTGGAGATAGAAGACCATTGATAGAAGAAAAGGTGAAAAAGTTAAACATAGAAGATAAAGTATTCTTTAAAGGTGTTGTTTCAAATACAGAAGAATATTATCAAGCAATGGATTGTTTTCTTTTGCCGTCTAAGTATGAAGGACTTCCTCTAGTAGGAGTTGAAGCACAGATTTCTGGATTGCCATGCTTTTTTTCAAGTACCATTACAAGAGAATTAGAGTTATCTAAGAATGCCCATTTCATCGATTTAGATGTATCTCCTTTAGACTGGGCGAAGTTTATTGTGGAAAACTACAAGGTGGTAAGGACATCAAATTATTTTGAATTATATGATTTGAAAAAGGAAAGTGAGCGTGTTGCCAAACAATATGCAAAATTATTAGAAAGGAAAAAATCGTGAGCACATTTATTTTTTACTTGATTTTTGATGTTATTGCTATCTATGGTCTTTATGCAGGTTGTACTTATAAGAGGATAGGAAATAAAAAATACATTCTCTTTTTACTACTTTCTTTTTTCCTTTTATTTGTTCTTGTAGCATTCAGGAGTAACCAAGTAGGAACTGATTATGGATTTGTTGGAGATGCCTATTCCCGAGTCGTAAATGGTACCCAAACGGATAGTGATGTCTCGTGGTTTGGTATTCCACTTTTCTTTCTATGTAGGATTGTAGGATTCTTTTTTGGAGATGATGTCTTTGCATTTTATTTCATTATTGCCTTTTTCAGTCTTTTCTTTCTATACAAAGCAATTTTAAAAAACAGTTCAAATCCAGCCATTAGTTTATTTTTAATGATTAGTTTTTGTCTTTATTACCAAATGTTTAATCAAAGTAGGCAAATGCTTGCTATTACATTGATACTGTATTCGTATACTTATTTAAAAGAAAAGAAATTTTGGAACTATTTTCTTATTGTAGTACTGGCAACTATGATACATAATAGTGCAATCGTTATGTTGCCTGTTTATTTTCTATTTCATTTTAAAGTAGATAAAAAGATTTTTTGGTTTTACGTTATTTCGGCTATTTTGCTATTCTTAAGTTTTGATTTTATAGAATGGCTAATAGGACTTACCAGTTATAAGCGATACATTGATACAGTTTATAATGTGGCTTTCTCACCAACGACGATTTTAAATACTATTTTACGCACCGTTCTTTTTCTATTTTCTTACTTTTTCTATAAACAAGTGAAAGGAGAAATGGTTGAAAATAAAAGACTAGTGCATTATGCTGGATTATGCTTACTTGTGCAGGTAGCTTCCATGCGTTTTTATTTCCTAGCACGTTTAACTACGTATTTCTTCATTTTTTATCTATTTATTCTAGCCGATATCTATCAATATATAAAGAATCAATTAAAAGAAAATAAAAGAAAATGTTTATCTTTCTGTATCTTATTTTTTACATTCTTTTTCTTATACCACACTGTGTATTATTTTTCTTCATCAGGAGCGACTGGATGTGGATATCAAGAATACACATTTATATCTTTTAAGGGAGGTGATTTGTTTGAAAATAGCATTCGTTATTAATGATTGTTTTGGCCTAGGGGGTGCACAACGTGTTACTAGCGTTGTTTCTACTATTTTAAGTGAACATGGGTATGATGTAGATATTATTTGTACCAAGCCTAGAAATCCAGTCGATTATAGCAAGTATAATTTATCTAAAGATGTTGATGTTATTTTATTAAAACAAAGACCTCTTTTTTATAAAATTGTAAATGTTCCGTGCAAAATACTACGAGTTGTGAATACAAGAACCAATTTGATTAGGCATTTGCACGGCTTAAAAAAATACATTTATTATACTCATGATAAATATATTCTTGATGAACTTGTGAAAATTATTCAGGAAAAACAATATGATGCAGTTATTGGGGTAGAGGGAATTGACTATATTCCTCTTGCTCTTATCAAAGACAGAATCGATGCAAAAGTATATGGTTGGCAACATAGTAGTACAGAAGCTTATTTTCAGACAAAAGGACTTTTTTATTATAACCAGGAGGAATTATTTTCTCATTATTTAAAAATATTAGATGGATATATTGTACTGACAAATCATGATAAAAAGGAAATTAATCGTTTATACAATATAGAAAGTAAGGTTATTAGTAATCCAAAAAGTTTTGTTTCTTCTAATCAATCTTCATTAGAGAAAAAAGTATTTATTTCCATAGGACGTTATGAGCATGTGAAAGGATATGACATGTTAATTGAATCATTTAAAATGTTTTCCTTGCATAACGAGGAGTGGATTCTTCGGATTGTAGGGGAGGGAAGTGAACGGAAAAATCTTGAAAATCAAATAAAAAAATATCATTTAGAAAATCGTGTTTTTTTGATTCCTGCTACAAAGAATGTCGAAGGGGAATTATTAAATGCTTCTGTTTTTTTGACAAGTTCTAGAATCGAAGGATTTTCATTAGTTTTAACAGAAGCCTTTGAAGTAGGACTTCCAGCAATTGGATATAATTTACCTTGTATCTGTGATTTAATTGAAGAAAATGTAAATGGAATTCTTGTAAAACAGTTTGATAAAGAAGCATATGCAGAAGCTATGCTAGAAATTGTAAAAGATAAGCAAAAGTTAAAAAAATATGGGGAAAATGCAAAGAAGAGAAATGAACGTTTTAGTCATGAACACATTTATGAAAAATGGGAAGAAATGTTTGGTGATTAGAAAAAACAGATAGTGGGAATTCCCACATTTTTTTATTTTGTAAGAAATTTATTTTCGATTATGCCTCTCTTCATCGATTTTAAAAAATGTGTTTTCTCATTTTAAATATCTGTAAATATATCTCTTCAAATAGAACATTTTATTCATTTTACAAGAGAAAAAGAATGGTTTACAATGTGAGTCAGTGAAGAAAAATCACTTTAGAAAGGAGATACAAATGAGTACAACAAGAGAAGAACAATTAGAAGAAGGAAAAATCATTCCGATTACTTTTGATTACGTATTTTGTAATATCTTTAATAATCCAGATAATATCATTATCTTAGAAAACTTTTTAGCCTGTTATTTAGAAGTTCCTTTAAGTAAGATAAGAGGACATGTTGAAATATTAAGTAGAAATCTTATTATAGAACATAAAAAA
>CAPHZB010000067.1 GCA_948629335.1 uncultured Bacilli bacterium | reverse complement strand
TGAGAGGGACAAATTAAATAGAGAAAATCTTTATTTAATTTTCTCTACTCGATTTTGTACTGCTCTTTTTTATATAATAGGAAAGCTAGGGGGGGATGAATACGGGCTTTTTGGAAACGATTTTATTAGTAATGACAGTGGTATTAATAGGAGTGGTTATTCTATGTATAATTCTTCAAATGCATATCTACAATTTAAAGCAGAAAATAATACAATTAGGCTATCAATATCAAAATTTAAATGTAGGGATGAACAATATTTCTGCGGAACAAAAAGAAGTTGCACTCGCACTACATTTATTAGAAAAAGAGGAGGAAAAGAATTTTATTAAACATCCTATTATAGAATCTGGTAAAAAAATAGAAGTAAAGAATTTATTTAAGGGTAAGCGGGTTCTCATTGGTGACTACAATCTGGAAATGCTTAAACATACCAAGAAAATATTTATGAGTTTAGGATTTGATGTAGATATTGTTAATTCTGGAGAGGAGATAATCAACAAAATAGAGAATGGATATTCTTGTGATGTTATTGTAACAAATCATATTTATAAAGATGGTTGTGATGGAGAGGAAGTATTACATACAATAAAAAATAAAGGAATCTCTATTCCTGTTGTTGTTTTAACGATTTCTATAGGAAAACGTAATCAATTTGTTTATGAGAATGGGTTTGATGGTTATCTCGAAAAGATGTTAACACAAAAACAAGCAGAAGAAGAAATGAAAAGGGTTTTATTTGCTAACAAGGATAAAAAATAGTTTTCAACAATCTATTTATAGCGAACAATTCATTTTGAATTGTTTTTTATATTTGGTTCGAATTTTAGTTATATCTATCTTGACATAATTATATACTAAGAAGTTTTTTTGAACATTGAAATGCACAAATGGTAGATGAATATTTAGTGCAAAAAAAGATTTAACAGGAAATATGAAAGTCAAATCCGTTCAGAATTTTTTTGAATTATTTAAAAATCAACTTCTACAGTTGCAGGGCTTCTTTTTATCTTACAATGATTACAAATAAATAATTAAGGGGTGAGAAAAGTGAGTTTATTGAAACTTTCAATTTGTATAGAAACTTTTTATTCTAGATTTATTCTAATGTTTTATTTAAAAAATTTTGCTTAAATGGCTAATTTTATAAGAAGTCTAATGAAACAAGTTATATTTTCTTCTGGGCATTCTATGATAATTGTGATATTTATTGCTTATTTAATAATATTTACTTGCATAATAAAGATATGAAATATCGAATTAAATAGGATGTGTTTTATTTAAAATAATTTTTTAATAATTAATTGTAAATTTTCTACTGATGCATCAGAATCATTATTTTTATTAAAAAGGATAGTTACTCGCTGGGGTACACTATAACGTCCAATTCTTTCAACAAGAAAATATTTTTCTTCCTGTCCATTACTAAGTTGAATATGAATTAAATCATTAGTAACTGTAGGCTTATTTTGGATATTAGTACGTACGATGATTGAACAACCAGAAAAAGTAGAAGATTCTCGTAAATGCCCAGAAATAGTAAAATCATAATTTCCAGAAACATCAAAGAAAATATAATTATCGACTGTATAAAAAATAGATTGACTAGATAGATTTATGCAATCTAAAATTTCTAAATTACCAGAATTATTTTGATTATTATAAAATATTGCAATTTCTTTTGCATTATTATTCATTGGACCTAATTCTCCCTTTGGTCCTGTTGCACCCATGGGTATTATAAAGTTTAATTGATATTCTTCCATTGTTGTCCTTTCTATAAAAAATCAGAAAATTTTTTAACAATTATATATAGATTTTGGGCACTAGTACCAGATGCACCGTTATTTTGGAAATTTATCAATATACTATCATTTGTATTACAATGTATGACCCTTGTTTGACAAAAAGAAATTTCAGTAAGATTTGAATTGATAGATATAGGAATCACATCTTTATTTCCCACCACTAAATTAAGATTAACTATGTCAGTAGTATTGGATCTTGTTAATAAGCCACTAAAGAAAAACTCATAAATTCCTGGTTGATTTATTACAATGTGATCATTGTATAAACTGAAACAATTTGAATTATTTGGTAAAAGTATATTGGAGGCGTTATCCACATCTATATTAACGCTACCACTTACTGATGTTGAACTATAATATCTAGTAATAATGTCAGATATTAATGCAGGACCAGCATCTCCTCTTGGACCCGTAGGACCAGTAGTGCCACTAGGAATAACAAAATCCAAACTATAAACATAATCTTGTTCTTTCATAATTCACTCCATTTCAAAAAGATTTTCCATTTAATTTTATGCTTAAAATATATAAAAAGTCTTCTATATTACTAGAATAATTCTATAATAATGAAAAATTGTTAAGAATAGTTATAGACTGTTTTGTAATATAGGAAGAAAATTTAGAAGAAAGATAGGTTTAGCTATTTTCATCATATTGAGTGAATGATGTTACTTTCAGTTGGTAGCGTTTTTAAAACATTAAAAATGAGTATGCGTAGCTGAGTTATCTGTATATGAAGTGAGAGTTGTAGTTATCTACAACTTAATAGTGGAAGTGTATTCTTCTGTTACTAATAATATAATTTAGATGTAATATTTAAAGACATTTAAAAAAGTTCTTCTATATTTTTCGGTTTTATGTTACTATTTAATTGACCACTCATGATGTATGACTTTTCATTTAGTAGTATGGTTGCATGATTTGTTCTATGCCTAAATTTTAACTGGCACAACGCGTTAATTTAGATAATAACAAAGGAATAAAATAGTGCGAAAAGAAATAGGAGGAAAAATATGTCATTTGATTATAAGAAAGAATATAAAGAATTTTATATGCCAAATAAAAAACCAAGTATTGTGGAAATTCCCAAAATGAACTATATTGCTGTACGAGGAATAGGTGACCCCAATGAAGAAAATAGTGATTATAAGCATTCCATTGGATTGCTATATGCAATAGCATTTACCATAAAAATGAGTTATAAGGGGTCATATAAGATAGATGGGTATTTCGAATATGTAGTCCCTCCACTTGAGGGCTTTTGGTGGCAAGAGGGGAAAAAAGAAATAGATTATACAAACAAAGAGAACTTTCATTTCATATCTATGATTCGATTACCTGATTTTGTGACAAAAAAAGATTTTGATTGGGCTATTCAAGAAGCCACCAAGAAAAAAAAGATTGATTTTTCTACAGTGGAATTTTTAACTTATGAAGAAGGACTTTGTGTACAATGTATGCATATTGGTTCCTATGATGAAGAGCCAAAAACTATTACCTTGATGCATACCTTTATGGAAGAGAATGGGTATACACTCGACATAACTGATACTAGATTTCATCATGAGATTTATTTAAGTGATCCTAGAAAGTGTGATGCAAGCAAATTAAAAACAGTAATTAGGCACCCAATTAAACGAAAAGAATAGACAATTCCATTTTGAAGAAAGAGAGATTATATGCAGATAGAAAAAGAGATTTTTAAAGGATATCAAGTAAAGACAGAAAAATTACTTACTTATGGTTTTAGCAAAGAAAAAGATACTTATATTTTTACGAAGAAAATTGTACATGATACATTCCAAGTTACAATCGAAATAAAATCGGATGGAACAGTCAAGGGAAAGATAATGGATTTAACGTTTAACGAAGAATACACGAATTATAGAATTTCATGGCAAACAGGTGAGTTTGTAAATCAAATACGAAGGATATTTGAGGATATTCTTTTAGATATACGAACAAAATGTTATAAAAGACAATATTTTAAAACAGAGCAAGCTAATCGTATCGCAAAGGCTATTGCCTCAAAATATGGAGATATTCCTGAATTTCCTTGGGATAAAGGAGTAGAAGCAGGGGTATTTCGAAATGCCGATACTCAAAAATGGTATGGGCTAATTATGCATATAGATAAAAGTAAGATTACAAAGGAATCAGGAAATGTAGATGTTTTAAATGTGAAATTAAAAGAGAATGAAATTTTGGAACTTTTGCAGAAGAAAGGATTTTACAAAGCATACCACATGAATAAAAAAAGTTGGATTACCATTCTTTTAGATGATTCATTGTGTGATGAAGAAATCATGCGTTATGTGGACGAAAGCTATGAATATGCAGAAAAAAAGAGTGTATGGATTATCCCTGCAAATCCAAAATATTATGATGTAATCCATTGTTTTAATAACACAGATACTATTCTCTGGAAGCAATCTAATCGAATAAAAAAGGGAGATATTATTTATATTTATGTAGGTTTTCCATATTCAGCCATTTTATATAAATGTGAAGTTTTAGAGGCAGATATTCCTTATACCTATCAAGATAAAAATCTTTCTATTGAAAAAGGAATGCGCATCAAACTGTGCAGAAGATACGAAAAAGATGCTTATCCATTTGAAATATTAAAAAAATTTGGGGTAAAGGCAGTGCGAGGTCCTAGAAGTATGCCAAGTTCTCTAAGAGATAAAATAGAAAAAGATTGAGAATATTAAATTTGTATCCTCATTTTTTAGATTCTAATATTCTATACTTTTTGCATTCATAAAATAATAATAAATTCTTTTTTTGGAACTCTACGGTTTGTTTGGATACTTTTTTCTTTTTTCATATTATAATGATTAATTGAAAGAGGTGTTTTATGGACCAAAATAAAATAGGCAACTTTATCGCCATCTGCCGAAAAGAAAAAAACATGACACAACAAGAACTAGCTGATAAATTGCATGTAACAGATCGTGCTATTTCCAATTGGGAAAACGGAAGACGAATGCCAGATTTATCCTTTTTTAAGCCACTTTGCGAAATCTTTAATCTTTCTGTGAGTGAATTAATGAATGGAAAACGGATGGAGAAAAGTACCTTGATTTCTTCTTTGAATGAAACCGTTATTCGAACATTACATATGAATAAAAGGGATAAAAGAAAAGCAAATCGAATTATTCAAATCTTGCTTTTATGTTTGATAATTTTACTATTTTTTCTTATATTCTTTTTTATACATTATAAAAATAGTTATCCCAAAATTTCTATTTACCACTTATCTGTTTCTTTAAGCAATCCTGATAAAGAATATCAATTAAAGAAACAAGCAAGTTATACAAAGAATAAAAGAGAACATTCTATTTATTACTATGGAATCGATTCATTAGAACTTTGTGATTTGAAGGAAGAGTGTTATCCCTTTAAAAAAGCTTTAGAGCATAAACAAATCAATATGAAAAAAATAAAGAACTATTTAGAATCGCAGTATGTTCTTGAAAACCTTGATCGTTTTATATTATACGATGGCGGAACCACTATATATGAAAACAAGGGTTATTCAATAATCTACTGTAATACGTTAGAGGGAAACCAAGATATTTATTTTGGAGTTAGTGATATGGTAAATCGATTGAATGGGGCATATTGTGGAAAAAGTTCTTATACAGAAAAAACATTTACTAGAACCTATTTTGTTGTAAGTGCGATAGAAGATGAAGAAGAAGACTTTATTAATGTAACCTTGAGGGAATTTCAAGGAGCAAATGCATTAGTAAAAATAAATAAAGATAGTAATATCGTAGTAGGAAAAACTTATGAATTTACTTTCTCCACCTTTTCTTTGTTTGAAGATACAATTGAGAATATTTTTGCATATTCCACTCTTTTAAAAGTAAAAGAAACAGATAAAGTGGGTTTAGGACAAATGCAGGAAAAAATCCATGTTAATGAATGAGTTAATAACGAAGTGGAAGGAAATGAACTAGAATATGTTTCTATGTGTATTGAAGAGGGGATACTTACAAAAACAGGAGCGGGAATGGTCATTACTAATGTAAGTGGAATTCCTCATTCTTATGCAGATTAGTTTAGAATTGGAAGAAAAGAAAATGTGGATTGAAAAGAAATAGAAAAAGAAAAGAATATTATAGTTTTATGAATACAATATATGGAATTGATAGAAATAAAGAATTACGCATGTATTAATATAAACATATGTATGAACTTTTAGAAAAAGGAGTATTTCACTTTGTAAAGAAAGCAGGTGGTGACTAGTTTTCTTTTGCATTTAAGATAGAAGGGGAGAATAATCAGATGAAAAAGGTCTCTCCTTTTCTAATAAAAAACTTTTAAGGTATATGTATATGTAACTTTAAAATGGAAAAGGAATGATATGCTTTTCTTCTTTTTTAGAAGCATAATTTTATAAGAAGCAACTAAAAAAGAGAAGAAAGGGGCAGCATTTTGGTTGTATTTTAATTGTTAAATTTAATAATTCGTGTTTATGCTAAGAAATTGGAAGTAAAATTATAGATTTTATCTGTATACATTTAGGATAAAGATATTGTATAATAGAATTAATATGGAAGTGGCTACTAGCTACAATGGAACGAAAGGAGTCCTGTTTATGGGAAAGTGGAAATTTTTGTTGCCCTTAGTTTGTTTTAGTTTTATGTTATGTGGGTGTGTGAAACGGGAAGTGAAAACCTCTATCAGTCAAAATACACCATTATTATTGGAGGTTACAAAGGAGGGAATGGATAATAAAATCTATCTTTTTGGTTCTATCCATGCGGCAGAGGAAACTTTATATCCACTTCCAGAGTATGTGAGTGATGCTTATAAGAAAAGTGAGGTATTGGCAGTTGAATTTGATTTGGTAGAGTACAGTAAGAATTTAGCAAAACAAATGTCTGATTTAGCGTATTTTGTTAATCCTGATAACAAAATAATTACAGACTATATTTCAACTGATCTCTATGAAAAAAGCGTCGAGATTCTCACTAATGTAGGACTTTATAGTCCTATGTTTGATTATTATAGTCCAATTATGTGGTATACCTTATTAGAAAATGCTGTAATAGAAGATGTGCATTTAGAAACTATGTATGGAGTTGATGAATACCTTTTAAAACTAGCAAAAGAGGATAGGAAGGATATATTAGAACTAGAGTCAGCAGATTATCAATATGCAATATTATCTGGCTTTGATTATAGTATGCAAGTGCAATTATTAGAACAAGGAGTTCAGGAATATGCAGAATCTAAGAAGAATATGCTAGATCTTTATGCACTTTATAAAAAGGGAAACGTAACTGTTCACACCCTAAAGGATGAGATAACAAAGTCTTATCTTTTATAATACA
>CAPHZB010000066.1 GCA_948629335.1 uncultured Bacilli bacterium | reverse complement strand
ATTTTCACTAATTATTTAACATAATAATTAGTGACATTTTTACTAATTATTCACACTTTTCATCAGAAAATTTTTCTCCTACATATAACAACCACCAAAAAAGAACTAACTCGTTCTTTTTAATTGCTTAATCTTTATAAGAAGGGCAACAATAATAGCTATAAAGAAAGCAAAGAAAGATGCTAATCCAATAAAAATTATTTTTGTATATTTATCAAAAGAAAAAGTTTCTTTTTCCTCAATATATCTTTGCAATGTTCCTTCCTTCTTATCATAAGAATACCAAGCATATTCCCCTGTTTCTGTATTCATTCCATAAAGTAAATAAAATTCCTTTTCTTCCTTTTTATATGCATCTATTTTCCTTTCACCAATCTCAATAGTTTCCTTTTTATATCCAGTAGGAATTTGCGGGTTTTTGTCATAATTTATAAAAATAGAAACCTTTTGTGATACATATTCCTCATATAAGGTATATGTATTGTTACTCTCATCATAAATATAATTTTGTATTTCTCCTTCAGCATTTTTAAGTCCAATAATTGTGAAGTTGGTCTTTTCTCCGTGATAAGCAGGAATTTCTTCCTCATTCATTTTGACGGTTGTCTCTGTATAGAGTTCTCCTAATTTTTTTAAATCTTCTCTTTTTCGAACAACGGATAAAGTGTCATTCCCAACCATTACATTAATTGGTTCTTTTTCTTTTACATATGCTTTTATCGTATAAGTTCTTTTTGAACCATTTTCTGCGGTTACAACAATATTAAATTGGTTCATTCCTTCAGAAACAGACTTTTCTCCTTCTCCAGATACAGAAGATTTACTATCACTTTTCGTTACTCCTATCTGTATTTTTGTAACATCTGCCTCTAACTCTACATTATATTCTGTTGTATCCTTATTAAAATCAGGATCTAAGCTTACTCCCTCTACCCATAAACTATTCAGCGTATTTACACTCGATTTTGGTGTCTCTTTTGGTCTTTCTACAACTTGTACTGTGGCACTATCAGAAACACCTGTTTGATTTCCACTTGCATCAATTGTTTTTCCTGTCAGTTTTAAAGAAACAGTTCCTGTACCTGTTGTTGTACAAGTCACACTATAGTTTTTAGATCCATTGCCTCCATCAGCTGTATAATTAATATCATCAAAACTACATCCTTTAACTGGACCTGAGGAAGATAAGTGTACTTCCCACATAGAAGCATCTCTTACACTAATACTTGCTTTAAAAGTACTTCCTGTATACACTTTTGATGTAGCTGTAACATTTGCCCTAGCCTCTACTTTTTCTATTCCCATAAAAAAGGATAAAAGTAACAATCCACATATTATTCTTTTCATACATACCTCCTATTGTGTTATCTCGCCTTTGCCAAGTAAATGCTGCCTAACATGGAATAAATCCATTAATTCTGGCTCATCACTTGAAAAACCATTATAGGTTACATGTGATGCAATTTTAGCTTCCTTTGAAACTTTTCCATTTGCTAACATTTCTGAACGGATTAGGAATAAATCATATAACTCAATTTTTCCGTTTCCATCTAAATCCCCTCTTAAAATATAGGTATACGTTTTTGTATCTTCTCCACTTTTTATTGTAATTTTATCATTGGTTGCTAACAAATCTCCCCCTGATTTGGAAGCGACACTTACCTCAATAGATGCATTTTTAGATTTTAATGCTTCTACAAATTTATCAACTGTAGTTCCAAGTGAAAGCCCCCCTAAATAGGTTCCATCACTACGATATCCTAAATTATTGATAATATTTGCGACAGATGGAGCTACATTCTCGCCTCTGTTAATCAAAATCGTATATGTTTTAACACTACCATTTTCTGCAGTTACAACAATTTCTGCTTTCGTTGAATCCCCTGTTAAAGAAACAATCCCTGTTCCTGTTACGGTTTGTTTATTGTATACCTTTTCAATCGCAATATTTACACTCTCTGTTCCTGGTGCCACATTATATGTATATGTTGTCTTTCCTCCGTCAAATCCTGAAATTGTTGTTCCATCAATTGTTAAATTTTTTAGATAATTGTTTGGATTTCCTGGGTTTGGCAAAGTGGTTACCTCTGGCATTTCCTGGTAAACAGGAATATGAAAAATAAATTTTGTATTTTTGTAGTCTAAAGCTTTTGTGTGTGCACTATAAGTCGTCAAAGCTTCACTGACTGGCGCCATAATATTTTGCATATATTGGTGCCCTCCATACTTTGGACCATATGGATCCCATTTTTGTAGATAATTAGTCATTTGTCCACGATAGTCACCCTTAGTATCATTAATTCCAACATATTCTTTATAAATAAAAGAGGTTCCTTTTACAATAGAAATCTCAGGAGTAGTCCATCCCTCCTTTTTTGCCTTTATTAATCCGCTTTTAATAACTTCACTATCTGTACTTCCTGATGCACTAATATTAAAATAATTATAGTATCCTTTATATTCCCCATAATTTCCAGAAATTAAAGAACTTGTACCCCTTGTTCCTTGTTCTTGCCGTAATCTAGAAGCAAGGAAATAGGGACTAATATTTGCATCTTTCGCTGCCTTTATAATAATATCTGCATATGTTGTTTCTAATCTCTGTTTATTCCCTTCGGTATCATAATATTCAATATAGCCTTTTTTATTTTCCATAAATGTACCCGCTAATATTTTTTCAACACCTTCTTTTGTTTGGTAATCATGATAATATAAAGATTCAAACATAAAAATAGCGCTTTCTGTTATAAAATTTCTTGGATCAAGATAATAAGAAACTGCTGCATCATTTGCTGCATGCCAACCATTTCCACCTAAATTTGTAAATGTATTGGTATAATAATTGTATGCCCATGAATCTGTTATTTTATAGCCATCATATTGGTTGACTAAGCTTCTGTTTTTTCGACTAGAAGTATTTTTCTGTGCGATAAGCATTTCACTCCATTTTACTTCAACTTCTCTATTTTTGTCCCAATCATAGAATTTATCTTGTGCAACAAAGATAGCATTTGGATACACTTCATGTAACTTTCTTATTTTTTCTTGATAAGAAGCAGGAAAACGTGCAAGTTCTTCCTCATAAGTCCCAATGTTTGTTTCTGTATAGCCAGCTTGTACTGTGGTAAAGCTTAAAAAAAATGTACAAATCAGAAAAATATATGCTTTTAATTTCATTTTTATACCACCCTACCTTTATCAAAATTATACCAGATATTTCGACAAAATAAAATGGCAATTCTTGGACTTTACAAAAAAACTGTCAGCTCAATTCTGACAGTTCGTATTCCATAACGGAATTACATCATATCTTCTAGTTTGTCATTTGCTTTTCGCATTGCTTTATCTTTTACTTCTTCCATTTTTTTCATCACGGGTTTATTATACTTCTGATACGCAAGTACCGCACCAGCACCCATAGCCATTAACGCTACATTCTTCATTTTCATATAATCACCATCTTCCTAGAAAATATGTGCATAAATCGTATGTATTCTCACATACACTCATAGTTTAACCGATATTTACAACTCTATACCTATTTTCTAGTTTTTCTTTTAAAGATGTTTTTCGGGACTTTTCAACTTCATTAGAAACAGCATAAATAAAAGCTTCTTTTTCTCCCACTAAAATTAATTTTTGTTTTGCTCTTGTAATACCTGTATAAATCAGTTTTCTATAAAGCATCCTATAATAACTCATACAAATTGGCATTAAAACAAGTTCAAATTCACTTCCTTGGCTTTTATGAATCGATATAATAAATCCATGTTTAATGTTATCCATATCTTTTGGCAAATAGTGAACGATATTCCCATCAAAATTAATATAAATTTCATAGGATTTTGGATTGTTTGGATTTGTAATAATTCGTTCAATATACCCTGTATCTCCATTAAAAACATTTTCATCAGGCATATTGACCAATTGAAGGATTTTATCATTTTCACGATAAAGAATATCACCAACTTTAATCTCCTTTTTTCCTAAATCAGGTGGATTAAAAATTGCTTGTAATTCTTTATTTAGATTATCAATTCCATTGATTCCAGCATACATAGGTGCGAGTAAAGTGGCTCTTTTTTCATCATAGCCCTTTTCTTTTAATTGCATACATAGTTTTTTGATATTCTGACAAATACTTTCTTTAGAACACTCTAAAAATAAGTAATCGTCTTTTTTGTCTGTAAAATTGGATCTTAAATCATTGGTTTTAATTTCTTCTGCAAGAATAGGTATATAAGATTCATCACTTTGTCTATATAATAAATCCAAAGAAATTGTATCAATCATATCACTTTCTATTAAATCTTTTAAGACATTTCCTGGTCCAACACTAGGAAGTTGGTGAAAATCCCCTACGAGTACTAGTTTAATATTTCGGGTAAGCCCTCTTAGTAAAGAGGCCATTAATTCTGTATCTAACATGCTTACTTCATCTACAATAACTAAGTGTACATAAGATTTATTATCTTCATTAATCATAAATTCATTCGATTCTTTATCCCATTTTAAAAAGCGATGAATTGTCGATGCTGGTAAAGTAGTTGCCTCACTCATCCGTTTACTAGCTCTACCTGTAGGTGCTAGAAGGGCTAAAGCACCTATTAAATTATCTCCTTCTTTTTTATAAAGTTTAGAATATAAGTTCACGATAGCTTTTATAATTGTCGTTTTCCCTGTTCCTGGCCCTCCTGTAATGATTGTAACATGATTTTTTAAAGCACAAGTAATTGCACTTTTTTGTTTTTCGTTATAAGAAATTTCAAAGTTTTTTTCTAATTTTTCTATTTCTTTATCTAAATTTTTCACTACTTCTTCCCCTTGATTTACTAAATCATACAGTTTATCTGCAATATATTCTTCATCTTCATACATTTTTTTTGTATAATATCGATTATTCTCAAAAATAATTTTATCCTCCAAAATTAAAGCATCAATTAAATTTAAAAAGCTTTCTATTTCTAAATCCATATTTATATATTTCTCAACACTTCTCTTAATTTCTTCTAGTGATAAATAAGTATCTCCATTTATAAAAAGTAATTCTTTCATTTGGTATAAGATACAAGCTTTTATTCTTTCTTCATCTGTATCTAAAATATTCATCATAGTTCTTACTTTATCTAATTTTGGAAAAGTGATTTCATCTACATCCTCTATCACTTGATAAAAATGATTTTGGATAACATCCATTGTTTTTGCTTTATAATAGCTATAAATACTCATTGCATCTTTCATACCTAATCCTAAGTCAGTCAGATAAACAATAATTTGATGGGACATAGAGTATTCCTCTAAAATACGTATAATTTGTTGTTTCTTTTTTTCTGTAAGTTTAGGAACTAAATCTAAACAATTTGGATTTTCTAATATTCGGTCTAAACAGTTTTTACCAAGTGTATTAACAATACGCTCCGCTAATTTCTCACCCACACCAGGGAATAAATCACTTGATAAAAATAAAATGAGTCCATCTTTCGTATCAGGCATAATGAGTTCTGATTCTGTTACTTGGTATTGTGTCCCATATTTAGGATGTTCTACCAATTCTCCATAAAATATATAGTTTTCATTCTCTTTTAATTCAGGAAAATACCCAGTAAAGGTAAGTACTTTATCTTTAAATTCTTCTGCTTCAGAAATATTTGTTTCTGAAACTTTCATAATACCTATAATATACCCTTTATCAGAAGAAAATATACTTTTTATAAATTTTCCTTTTATATAATCTTTCATATACATCACTATTTTAGTGTATCTTACTTTATGTAGAATGTCAATAAAAGAAGCGAACACTTTTTCATAGAAAAAAATTCCATAAAACAATTTTATAGAACCTTTTATTTATCATAAAAATGTAATACTCTAACTCAAGTTTTTAAACATCTCTAAGGCTTTGTTAAAACCCATGGGTTTTCTTCTGTTCCTCTTCCACCATAAACCACTGCACTCGAACTGAAGATAACGATTGGTTTAACACGGGCACTAGCATCGTATTTAAGGGAGAGGTTCTCCTCTCGAGTTCCATTATCAAATGTGGAAGGCCCCTTACCACCATCCCCCGACGACGATGACACAGTCTTTATATGCACCCTTGAGTCGTTTGTGATATTACAAGTGGAACTATGATCCCTGTCATTCCAGTAGATATCACCCCTTGAAGCTAAGAAATATTTAGTACTATCAGGTGAAAAACCACCATAAACGGGCGAATAATTCTCCGATAACGGTTCCAATCCACCAAGAGAACTCTTCACCAACTCTATATCACTTTCATATCCTTTGTCTACATGTTCCATTATTTCCCAACGAGTCAAATAGGACCCTGAAATAACTGGAACAGCTTCTGTTTTGATGTGCTCAGGTGTAACACCATCATACCCAAAATGCCTAGAGCCAACCGTTATTCCAGGTGTTTCATATGCACTTGCTATTTTATTCAGCGTTCCTACATAATTGTCATAAACAGGGAACATCTCGCTATACATAGATGAACAGCTCTTCACATCACTATAGTACAATACATTAGTCCTGATAGGCCTTTCATGAAATATGACAAATGGACCCCTTTTCCATGAGATGGCCTCAACTGTACCATTAGCGTTAGCTTTTATTACACGCCACACGTTTTCTTCACTAGGATGTATGAATTGGTCTTCAGTTGTACTGTATGTTGGAATTTCTTGTTTACCATCATTCAATGATGTATACTGGTATGCTGAAAGTTTATATCCTGTATCTTTCCCTGGGATGGTATAAGAAGTAGTCTCTGGTGTATAACTTATATAATCACCCACTTTTAGTATGTATGACAATTTTTGTTCACTTTTAGAGCTTGTTCCTACTACCTTTTTACCATTTACCCAAGCAGTTTTACCTTTATCTATATTCTCGGGCTTTGCATTCCCGGGTGTCTGACTAGATAAACTTGGTGCTTCATAAGTTCCTGTTATTTGTTTTCCTCCTACTAAAGCGGTTCTTCCTTTTAATATTTGAGAAGTTGTTGCATTTCCATAGTTTGCTTTATTATATAAATCATCTAATGCATTTTGTACAGTTACTTGATTATTTTTATTATAACTGACTCCATTCGATGGCGGATTCGCGCTTGCTGCATTTATACTTAATGTTACTATAATCATACATAATAAGAATAACTCGATTCCAATAATTACTCTATGTTTTTTCTTTTCACTCATATTTTTTTCTCCATTTCTACATACTATAATTAC
>CAPHZB010000065.1 GCA_948629335.1 uncultured Bacilli bacterium | reverse complement strand
GGAGTATTATTATTACCCCATAATTGTAACTTTTATTTTTGGAAGACGCCTATATTTAAATTTATCATTATCTGTCAATCTACCAAATTGTTGCTCATAATTAGTAACATCCATACCTATCACCTCTATTTGCATTACCTTATAAATACATTGTACCATAAAAAAAGATTTTTTGTTTCAAATCACCAATTTATGATACAATGTCTAGCAAGTTATAAAACGGTAAAATGAAATTGAAAAAAAAATAAAAATGAACTATATAAGTTAGTAAAGAGAATATATTGGGTATTATTTTACTTTTATGAATTCTTGGAAATAAGTAACCATCTTTGATTTTATTTTTATATTTATTATATATATTGAAGAGAAACATGTCACTCCTTGCTGTCTTTACCATGTGTATCAAGCGAAATGTGAATAACCTAATAAAAAACACATTATAAATTAAACCGAATGAATATTCTTCTTATCCCTAATTAAAACCATATAAGATTTAATCATCTGAAGTTTTTTACTCATAACCAAATAATAGGCATAAATTTTGCCTCAAAAAATCTTTATTTTTTTAAGAACTAACTGTTACAATGCAATATCATCCATACAACCTGTTATTAATAATAGCAAAGAAGACAAAAATGCTATTCTTTTTCTATAGCATTCCCATTTTGTTCACCACTAGAGGTGTCGTCTTGCATATTAATAGTTCCCCTCACTATTAGAAATATCATCATCTATATTGTTACTAGAATTATTATGTTCTTCAATCTCTTGATTATGTACGTATATACTATAACTAAAATAAGCAACACTAAACCATACCACAGAAATAATGGCAATAATTACAGTGATAAATATAGATTTTACATCTACTTTTCTCATAAATATTGCCGAAAGACCAATAGTAACAACTGCAATAAATAAACATGTAATATAGTATAAAAGGACAAACTCTCCTCCAACATATTGTACACCAGTTACTAATGCGCTTGTTAAAGAGATACCTAAAAAAACACTTGCTATACTGAATAATGTTCCTCCTGTGATATCCTTTAAATTTTCCTCCGATTTTTTTATTATTTCATCATAAGCTTTAACCTGATTATTTAAAAATTCTATTTTCTTGTTGAAATATAGAATTTCAATATATCTATATAATTGATTTGCTTCTTCCACATTTTTCTTAAAACTCGGATCATCAATAACTAATAAATTTTGAATGATTAATCCCAAATCATCAGATATAGCTTTTAAATCAATTTTTTCATCTAGCCTTTCCATAGATTTACATTTTTTAATTTCTTCCTCTATTTCTTTTAACTTTTTAATGATATCATGTAAATCCTGGATGCTATTTTTTATAGTTTCTTTACTTGTTTCATCCTCTTTAATTGTAGAATCATCTTTAAACTTTAATGTCACATCTCGTTTTTTGTCATTCATATTTTTTTCTCCACCAACGTAGCAAACCACACTTTTGTCTCTTTTTTACTAATCATTTTGTCCCTTGGAATCCTTCCGTTACAATCCTTGTAAATCTTATACCATGGTGATTGTTTTGAATGCGACAAATTCACTAATTGCGTTGCATTAAATTCATGAAATAAGTCAAATAATATTTCTATAAACTTTAAATTAATAGGATTAATATTCACCTCATGGTCTAATTCTATAGGAATCCTTCCAAACATTTTGTAATGATGATATATTTCTATATTCACTGGTCCAAAATTCCAAGCAGAAAATTCTTCTTCAAATAAATATTGTTCATCAGTACATACCATATAGATGGCCTCTAAAAAATAAGCTAGTTTTTGTAATTCTAAATTAGTCAACTGCCTACCTTTCTGTTTATAATACTCTATAATATATTCGGAATTTTTAATGATATCTCTTTCTATGCTATTCATAAAAACACCTCCTATTGTTTTCTATAATACATTATAGCACATGTTCAAATGAAAATTTATATCGAAAGATATATTACACGTACTATCTATTAAAAGCAATAGTTTATTTTGTCGCATTTTCTCCTTTATATATTTATATACTACTTGTTCATACAAATATTTATTTCTCCTTTGGAATGACAAAGTAGAATGTAGAACCTTTCTTCTTAATCGACTCTACTCCATATTCATAATTATGTTTAACTAAGATATTTTTAACGATAGATAATCCCAATCCTGTTCCATACGTATTTCTCTGGTGTGTTTTATCTACCTTATAATATTTATCCCAAATCAGATCTATCTTTTCTTTCTCAATTCCTTTTCCATGATCAGTAATACATACCTTATATGCATTTGAAGTTTCTATAACCGAAACAAGAACCATTTTGTCTTTTCCAACATAATTGATTGCATTTCCAATTAAATTGTAAACTACTTGTTCTATTTTTCTAATATCAGCAAGTACTCGAAGTTCTTTTTTATTTTCATAGATGAATTGATATCCTTTTGTTTCTTCTAAATATTTAAATTTATCTAATATATTCAGGATTAATGTATTTAAATCAAATACTTCTAAGTGAAGAGAATCAACATCAGACTGAATCTTGGAAAGTTCAAGTAAATCCCCTACCAATAAATTTAGTCGTTCCGTTTCATCAATGATGGTATTTAAATTCGCATTTCTTTTTTCTGGATTATTATAAGTTAAATCTCTTACCATTTCTGCATAAGCTTTAATCATCGTAAGTGGTGTTTTTAAATCATGGGAAACATTCGCTAAAAACTCACGACGAAGTTGTTCTGTCTTCGATAGTTCTTCTTTCGCTTGATTTAAAATATTTGCCAAATCATCTAGTTCTTTAATATCGGAAGTAGAAGTAAAATCAACTGTGTAATTTCCTTTTGACATTTCTAAAGCTGCATCTTGTAGTTTTACAATTGGTGCAGATACTTTCTTAGAAACAAAATAAGCAAGAAGAAATGATAAAAGTAGAGTGATAATCGTTGCATATATAAGTTGGCTAGCTAATATTTTGGTTGTACTTCCTAACGGTTCTAAAGAAGCATTAATAAAGATATAGACATCATCTTCTAAATGCATAGCATAAATAAGCGTTTTATTTTTAAATCGATTATTTACAATTGAATATTTTTTTCGTGAAAGACCACTTTCAATAAATGTTTTTTTATATGTATAAGCTTCTGCATTATTATCTAAACATCCCTTTGCTAAACTCATCGAAGAATAACGCAAAAGTTCCCCTGATATTACTTCAATACAAACATCATTTTTAAAAGCAACCTCGTCTAAAGTAGATTCAAATGTATTTGTTGTATAAGAGGAAGCAATCTTGTTTGCTATCCGTGTAAGTTCTCCTGTTTTTTGGTATTCATAGTAAGCATTAAAAAAGATGACTTGAAATAACCAAAGTCCTGCTAGAATAAAAATAGAAAAAAAAGTAAAATAAATCCATATTTTATTTTTTAGATTATTTTGCTTCAAATTTATACCCCATTCCTCGTACAGTTACAATTAAATCACGATATTTTCCTAAATTATTTCTAAGCATCTTTATATGTGTATCAATAGTGCGATCATCTCCAAAGAAATCGTATCCCCACAACTTAGATAATAATTGTTCCCTTGATAAGGCGATATTTTGATTTTTCACAAAATAACAAAGTAATTCATATTCTTTAGGCGTTAATTTTAATTCTTTTCCATCTATTTTAGCAACATGTGCTTTGTAATCTATTTCTAATTCTTCATACACATATTTTTCTAAATCTCCATTTACTCGTTTTAAAACAGCTTTGATACGTGCTATTAACTCTTTTGGACTAAATGGCTTCGTAATATAGTCATCAATTCCTATATCAAAACCAGTTAATTTGTCATATTCCTCTTCTCTTGCTGATAACATAATAATAGGAATATCATGTATTTTTTTTATTTCGGTAGAAGCACTATAACCATCTAGTTTTGGCATCATAATATCCATAATGATAATATCAATATTTGGATTTTCTTTTACTTTTTGAATAGCGTCCAATCCGTTTTCAGCTTCTATTACTTCATAATTTTCTGCATATGCGTATTCTTTAATTACATCACGTATTAATTTTTCATCATCTACAACTAAAACTTTCATATGTCACTTCCTCACAATTTGATTTTACTAAACGTTTATGATAATTCTGTGAAATTTTTATTTTGCTTGTTCCAATGCTTTTGAAACTGCTTCAATATAGGTGTTCGCACTAATGGTCACTCCACTAATTACATCTAAATCTAGTTTTGTCTTTTCTTCGTCTGTCCATTTCACCCAATCTAAATTTTGTTCTTCGATAACTTTTTTCTCAATGGCTTCGACTTGTTCATACCATTCCCTCCCGCCTGTAAGTACACCGATTGTACTAGAGGTTTCTTTCATTCCGTAAGCATCTTTTAGTGTTTTCTTTGTTGTGTTTTCTGCATTTTTAGTATAAGTTGAATCAATAAAGCAAGATTTGATATCTCCATAGCGATCTACATAAATAACAGCAGTTGTCACATAATTTTCTCCATAGGATGTATATGGAACACTAGCATAATAGGTTCCTTCCTTATAAATTCCTGTATGTTTTGCTTTTTCACATCCACATACGCAAAGAACAGTAAATACGATTAATAGATATTTCATTTTTTTCATTCTTATTTCCTCTTTTCTAGTCTATTTGTATTTTTTAATAATTGTTTACTTACATATCCCGTAAATAAACCTGTTGGAATACAGAGAAATAAAGCTAATTCTATATATTGTAAAAGATGCATATTGAGTAAAACGGAGGCTACAAGTATTTGCCCTAGAGAATGCGTAAGAGAACCTATAATACTTACTCCTAAAACAGAAAATAGATTTGTCTTTTTTAAAAGTCCCATACTTATAATGGAAAGAAGGCTTCCTGTTAAGCTAAAGTAGAAACTGTAACTAAAAAGACCTGTTCTACATATTGCAACAACACCTACTTTAAGAAGAGTAATATACAAAGCTTCTTTAAAGGAATATGTATAAAGTACATATAAAATAACAATGTTGGCAAGCCCTAATTTTATTCCAGGAATGGTATATCCATCTAAAAAAGGAATAAAACTTTCAAAGATACTTAAAATAACTGCTAAAGAAGCATACATAGATAGTCTTGTCATTTCTTTTATTTGCATAATGCACCTACTTTACAATAGTATCTAATTTCTCTTTTCCACTTAGTTCAATTATAATCTCATTGGGTAAACAAATAATGGTATCGTCTACTTGAGAAACCCAGCCTTGTTTAGAACAAATATGGTTTGGACTATTTTCTTCTACCACCCGAATTTTTCCCTCTCCGGCTTCTATTATCACTTTTCCAAGTGTTCCATTCACCGTATAGGTTCTTATCTCTGTATGTAAGTCAATCGTAAGTATACGTTCATTTTTTAAGTATACCTCTGCATAAGAGGATTTTTTCTTGGGTTTTAAAAAGAAAAATAAGATTCCGATTCCTAGAAGAAGAAGTACCACAATCTTATCAGCTTTATTCATAAAGGTACTCGTTAAAGCCTGTTGAAACGATCTGTTCTTCTTCACTTACATACCAAATAGCTTCTACATTTTCTAATTGTTCTACAAGAGAACGTCCTTTATCAATGTCCATTAAAAATAAGATGGTCGATAAAATATCTGCTTCTAAACTATCTTCTGTAATTACTGTTACACTTAATGTATGATTACTTGGATATAGGGTCATTGGATCTATAATATGATTATATCTTTTTCCATCGATTTCAAAGAAGCGTTGGTATCCTCCACTTGTAACAATAGCCATGTTATTTGCTTTTACTTTTGCAAATATATTTCCGTCTTTACTCGTTGGATCTTCAATTCCTATTTTGTAAGCTTCATTTCCGTAATGATTTCCAACTAAAACATTCCCACCTGCATTAATGACAAATTTATCAATGCCTATTTTCTTTAAATATTCTCCTACCTTTTTTGTTGCATATCCTTTTGCTACAGCACCTAAATCTATATTGGCATGGTTATTGTATATTTTTCCATCTTCTAAAAGAATGTCATTATATTCTTTAGTAGAAAGAAGTTCTTCTTCATCGGGTAATTTTTCCTCTTCAATTGCTTTTTTCCAAATATCAGTTAGATTTCCAAAACGAATATCAAATAAACCTTCACTCATCTCTTTATAAGAAAGAGATATTTCTATAAGCTGATAGAGTTCTTCATCAAGTGTAATCCATTCTTCTTCTGATTCATTATTATGTATATAGTAAAGATTATTGATAGATGGATAAGATTGATAGCGGTCTGTGAGTTCATGATATTTTTTGTAGATTTTCTCTACTTCTTTTAAGGCAGACTCTGCTTTTTCTTTATCTTTTTCGTAAAGATTTACATAAATATATGTATCCATATAATAAAACCTAGTATCATAAGATTTTATTTGTTTTTTTATATATGTTGTATAAATGGAGTATCCCATTACTAAAACAAATAAAACAAAGCAAAATGTCCATAACCATTTATTTATTTTTTCATGCATTTTATCACCTGTATCTATATCTATTGTATCAAATTGAGATAATGAAATCTATATAATCAAAAAAAGAATGGAAATTTTTAGTTGTTATCCACTCTTTGCTATTTGATAATCTCTATGTTCCAAGGGTATATGGTGAAGATTTTGTTCCATTTCCACCAGTTATTTTTAAAGTTGATTTTAGTACTACAATGGACGGACACTTAAGCCACCCCACGATACTAAGGACTGTTTACACCACCCGACAGCACACCTACTACTATCAACAGCATAAACTTCGTCGATGCCCATCTTTTTGGCTAACCAATAACTAGCATTCTCCTCTCCTCCTATTTCCTTTGAATTCAAGGTTCCTAAAGAGATTTCTACTAGTTCTACATCTGTTTTATATTTCTCGTTTGATGTATCATAACCCATATGTCTGGATCCTATTGTATATGTGGGGTCCTCATACGCCTTCGATATCTCAGTTAATTTTTCTATATATATGCTAAATCCTGAACTTCTATCAAAATAAATCTTCGAACTCGATACATATTCTGATACAATATCTACAGTCCCATTGCTATTTTTTCGTATTACTCTCCATAAATTCATTTCGCTCGGATTCAGTTTAGAGGACATGGACCATCCTTGATCACCAATCTCATATGAAAAAGACGTATTACTAGGTGTATATCTTATATAATCCCCAAGACCCAAGAATGATACAGATAGTGTAGCCTTTTCACATGCCACCTTCCCAGAACCATTGTGATATCCTGCCTCAATTTTGTAAGAACCTCCTGGACTTACTGTTTCTGTTACTGCCCCTCTATTTGGCATCGTTCCTTCTACTTGTTGTCCTCCTACTAATGCTGTTTTTCCCTTTAATATATTTGGTGCTGTTGCATCTCCATAACTTGTTAATGTATTTGCTTTACTATATAAATCATCTAATGCATTCTGTACGGTTGCTTGTCCATTCTTATTATAACTTACTCCATTTGATGGTGGATTCGCACTCGTTGCATTTATACTTAATGTTGCTATAATCATACATAATAAGGATAACTCGATTCCTATGATTACTCTATGTTTCTTTTTTTCACTCATCTTTTATTCTCCATTTCTACATACTATTATTACTATGTATACATTATACCCCCCCCCCCTGAAAAAGTCAAGTACATTTTATAAAGACAACTATAGATT
>CAPHZB010000064.1 GCA_948629335.1 uncultured Bacilli bacterium | reverse complement strand
TAGATATTCTCTAGCTTCAAATGCCATTTTTCATTTTTTTCATGATTTAATCCTGGTTCATTTACCTTGCATATAGAAAATGTGTTTTCTAAAATTTTAAGTTTCATATATTTCACCTCTAAAGAAAGTATAATATGATTTGTTTTCTTTTTCAATAAATTTCATTTATCTTTCTTATTTAAAGGCATAACTATTTCTGCGTAGTAACTAAAAATATGTGCTATAATAGGGAAGATGATTCAAAAGGGTGGATAGATTAGAAATAGATTGTAAGGTGAGAATACTATGTTATTATGGGAAAAACTGTTAGGCAATGAAGAATATATAAAAATAGCTGAGAAAATAGGTGCAATGCATTTTATTACAGATGGAAAATGGGACTGGGAACATGGCTTAGGTCATTATAAGCGAGTGTCTTCTTATGTAGAAAACATACTAAAACAATTACATGCATCAAGTAGAATGATTGAACTTGGGCGTACTGCTGCGCTTTTACATGATATAGGGCTTTTTAAAGGAGATAAAATAGATCATGCTCTTTATAGTAGTCAGATATTTATGAACTATATTGAAGATGATATTACAAAAGAGGAAGAGGAAATGTTAAGAGGAGCCATTCGTGATCATTCTAAGGGAGAAAATATCCAGTCTCTTATAGGATTAGCCCTCGTTTTGGCAGATAAACTTGATGTTACCTATCACCGGGTAGAACATTCCACTATCCATGATACAATCAATAATAAAATACAGAAAATAAAAAAAGTTGGTATAGAAATTACGGAAAAAGATTTAGTAGTGACTTATACTACAGATCCCTCTTTTGACGCAAATATCCTTAAAAATTGGGATAAAGCAGTAACAATACCAAGAAAAATAGCTTCCTATTTAGATAAAAACTACATTTTTGTGATAAATAAAGAAAAAATAGACGATACCATTTTTTAAAAATTTACTATTTTTGGTAATTCTGTTAAAATAGAAAAAGAAATTCTTGGATAGAAAAGCAAAGAATGTTATCAAGAAGTAAAGGAAGTGAAGTAGAATGAATCGGTGTGACGTAGATAGAACAAAAGTAACACCTATGATGGTACAATATTTAGAGATTAAAGAAAAAAATGCAGATATTATTTTATTTTTTCGCCTAGGTGATTTTTATGAGATGTTTTTTGAGGATGCCGTTTTGGCGTCCCGTGAATTAGAACTTACTTTAACTGGGAAAAATGCAGGATTAGAAGAAAAAATACCTATGTGTGGAATTCCTTACCATGCGGCAAATATGTATATAGAAAAATTAGTAGAAAAAGGATATAAAGTAGGAATTTGTGAACAAGTGGAAGATCCGAAGGCAGCAAAAGGAATTGTAAAACGAGAAATTATTCAAATTGTAAGTAAAGGAACAATTATTAATGATGAATCCTTACTTTCTTATGAAAACAACTATGTAGGAAATATTCTTGATTTTGGACATTGTTATGGAGTAGCCTATGCCGATATTTCAACAGGGGAAATCAATACCCTTCTTTTAACACACAACAAAAACTTAGTTATTTCTACGATAATGAGTTTAGGAATTAAAGAAGTGATTCTTGACAATAAAGTCGATAAAGGCATTTTATCCATTTTAAAAAATCAATTTCGCCTTCCCACCACGGTAAGTGATTCCCTACTAGAAGATGCGAAATACAAATATATTTATGAGGAGTTACGAGATGAAAGATACCAAAAAACAGTAAAACATTTATTAACCTATATTTTAGATACCCAAAAAAGAGATTTATCTCATTTACAAAAAGCTATTATTCGTGAAAATAAAAACTATTTAAAAATGAATATACATACAAAAAGAAACTTAGAATTAACCGAAACGCTTCGTTTAAAACAAAGGAATTATTCTCTAATTTGGTTATTAGATAAAACGAAAACAGCCATGGGTTCTAGAATGCTTAAATTTTATATTGAAAACCCCTTAATTGATAAAAATGAAATCAACCATAGGTATGATGTTGTTGATACATTCTTAAGAGAATTTATTTTAAAGGCCGATTTAATTGAATGTTTACAAGAAGTATATGACTTAGAACGTTTAAGTGGGAAAATAGCATTTGGAAATGCGAATGGAAGAGATGTATTACAATTAAAATCTTCTTTAAAAGTTCTTCCTAAGATGAAAAGTATCTTAGAAAAAATCCACTATGAAAAAGAAATAGAAATTCTTCCTGAACTTTATGAATTATTAGAAAAAAGTATTTATGAAACTCCTCCTGTTACCATTAAAGAAGGGTATTTAATTAAAGAAGGATTCAATCAAGAATTAGATGAGTTAAAGAATTTACGAAAAGGTGGGAAAGACTTTGTTGCTGATTTTGAAAGACAGGAAAGAGAAAAAACAGGAATTAAAAATTTAAAAATAGGTTACAATCGTGTCTTTGGGTATTATATTGAAGTTTCTAAAGGAAACACTTCTATGGTAAAAGAAGAATATGGTTATGAGAGAAAACAAACGTTAAGCAATTGCGAAAGATACATCAGTCCAGTTTTAAAAGAGAAAGAAGCTTTAATTTTAAATGCAGAAGAGCGAATTATTGAATTAGAATATGAATTATTTGTACAAATTCGTGATAAAATAAAAGAGTATATACCTGTACTTCAGAATATTGCGAAAGTTATTAGCGAGATTGATGTATTACAAGCATTCGCAACCGTAGCAGAAGAAAATAATTATGTACGACCTATTTTAAATGAAAATAGAGAAGTAAGAATTACCAATAATAGGCATCCTGTTGTTGAAAAGGTATTAACAAGTGAATTTGTATCTAACGATATTGTTATGGATAAGGATACAAATATTCTTCTTATTACAGGTCCAAATATGGCAGGAAAATCTACTTATATGAGGCAAATGGCAATTACAGTGATTATGGCACAGATTGGGTGTTTTGTTCCTGCAAGTTATGCAACTTTACCTGTATTTGATGCTATATTTACACGAATTGGAGCTAGCGATGATTTAGTAAGTGGAGAATCTACATTTATGGTTGAAATGAATGAGGCAAATACAGCGATTAGTGAAGCAACACAAAATAGTTTGATTTTATTTGATGAATTAGGGCGTGGGACTGCAACTTTTGATGGAATGGCTTTAGCGCAGTCTATTATCGAATACATTCATGATAAAATTGGTGCAAAGACATTTTTTTCTACTCATTACCATGAATTAACTGATTTAGAAAAAACCTTAAAACATGTAAAGAATATTCATGTCAGTGCCCATGAAGAGGATGGAAAAGTAACCTTCCTTCATAAAATTAAAGAAGGAAGTATTGATAAAAGTTATGGAATTCATGTAGCTAAATTAGCAGAATTGCCCGATATAGTAATCAAAAGAGCAGACCAAATACTAAAAGTTTATGAAAACAAAGAGATAAAAAGAGATTTAAAGGTACAAGAATGTTTACCAATTGAAGAATTGCTTCCTAAAAAATCTCCTTTAGAAGAAGAAATAAAAAAAATAAATCCATTAGAAATGACACCTATGGAGGCATTAAACTTTTTATGTGATTGGAAACAAAAGGTAAAATAGGAGGCGTTTATGAGTTTATTAAAAAAAGAAAATTGGTTTATTTATTGTATAGTTACTTTTTTTACATCAGGAATCTATACTCTTGCTTTAGCGCATGATTTAGGTTTATATGAAAAAGGTGCATGGTATACAAAATGGTATTATTGGGTAATAGGAGCACTTTTTCTTATTTATCCAGCCATTGTTATGTTTTTGGTATTACAAATTAAGATGCAAATTGAAGTGTGTAAAAGCTTAAATGTGAAAGGAAGTAGCATTTATGGATATCCATATGCATGGATACTATGTCTAATCGTTCCTATTTTGGGGTGGTCTATTTTTCTTGTTATGTTCCTTCATATTACCTATTATCCAGCTGTTATGATTTATAAAGGTGAAGGCGAAAAATTATTAAAAAAGGAAGATGCGGCATAGAAAAAGGATGGTTATATAAAACGATATATTTCTTAAAAAAAACAGATATTTAGATTTTTTTAAACAGAAGTTTTAAAAAAAAGATGAAATTTTTAAAATTTATGGTACAATGTATAATAGATAGGTGATTATGATGCTAGATAGAGTTTTAAAAGCCGTTGATGAGAATAAAGGTATGAATGTAGGGTTTAAGGAAAATATAAAAGAGTTAATCACTAAGTTTTTTTCAATCTTTCCTCAGGTATCTTTAGAAAATTTAGAAAATAGAATCAAAAGTGTAAAAATTGAGAAAACACATAAATTAGTGAGTCAAAGACCATATGAATATAATGCAGTAGAAAATGTGTTACGTTTTAGTGCTGATGCACTTAGGAATGAATATAATGCTAAACATCTTCTTATGAGTGGATTACTTTGTATGATGACAGCTTATGATAATACATATGGTTTTGCCAATGAAAAAAATCAACTAGAATCTTTTAATGTTGGTTATACAGAAATTTTATCTAACTTTTTAGCTGGTAATGCTGGGGAAAAAGACTTTTATAAAGAAGAAGTTATATTTACAAATGTATTTGCTGAACTAGTAGGTTCTGATACCTTATTTCAGGCCTATTTTACGAATGATACAGAATTAATTTCGGCGAAACTTGTAGAAAGTGAGAATGGTTCGTATGCAAGAAGCTATTTATAGATTAAATTGTTATACAATTTCAAAACAAAATGGAGTAGCAACGGATAAAGAAGCTATAAATCATTTTTTTAGTTTAATTATTGAAAACAGGAATTGTTCTATAGATTCTTATTTAAACTGTTTGGCCTATATTACTTGTTATGATGGACTAACTGATGAATTAAGAAAAAAAGCATGTGAAAGTGAAAAGGCTGTTTATGCTTCTTTATCACAACAAAGACAGTTAGAAGTAGGAGATAGTCCAAAAGTAAGATAGTTTACACACGAAAGTTTACGTAAACTATCTTTTTTGTTGTACAAGAAACTGCTAGAAGAATTAAAGGGTATTTTTGAAACTCTTTTTCTTGCACATGTTTTTAATATCCAGTATAATGGTATTATACGAAGGTGATGTCTATGATTAATATCAAAACCGATTCAAGAAAAGTAGTTCCAGGAGACACTTTTGTAGCACTTCGTGGTATTCGTACAGATGGACACGATTATATAAAAGACGCGATTAAAAATGGTGCAAAGAAAATTATATGTGAAGAAGGGAAATATTCAGTTTCCACCCTTGTAGTTCCTGATACAAGGGTATACTTAAATCAATTATTAAAAGAAACATACAATGAAGAATTAAAAAAAATAAAAATCATTGGAGTTACAGGAACAAATGGAAAAACAACAGTAACACATCTTTTGCGAGAGTCATTAAATAAAGTGGGTATCAAGTGTGCTTCTATTGGTACATTAGGTTTTTATATTGGAAATCATCTTGTAGAAGATTTAGAAAATTCAACACCTGATTTGTGTGATTTATATGGATATATTGCAAGAGCCATTGACTCTAAATGCAAGTGCTTAGTCATGGAAGTTAGTAGTCATTCCTTAATGAATGGTAGAGTAGAAACGATTGCATTTGACCATGCCATATTTACAAATTTATCGCAGGATCATCTTGATTTTCATGTTACAATGCAGAATTATGTGATGGCAAAACAGGAGCTATTTAAAAAAATAAAACCAAGTGGTCTTGCCATTGTAAATAGCGATGATCCTGTAGCACCTAATTTTTTACTTCCAACGAATCATAACATTACCTATGGATATAACGACGCCATATTTAAAATCATTGATGATAAACTTGGACAAACAGACACAAAATTTACATTTTCTTATCAAGAGGATGTGTATGAAGTACATACCAAATTAGTGGGAAGATACAATATTTATAATATTATGCCAGTTTTAATTTTTTTACTATGTATTGGTATTGAACCAATTAAAATGCTGAAAGTTGCTTACAATCTAACACCACCAGAAGGAAGGTTCGAAGTGATTCCTTATAAAAATAATCAAATTATAGTTGATTATGCACATACACCAGATGCAATTATAAAAGTGATAGAAACAGCCAAACTATTTGTAAAGGGAAATATATATGTTGTTTTTGGCTGTACAGGAGAACGAGACCGTTTAAAAAGACCAATAATGGCCAAACTAGTTAGTGAACAAGCCACTAGGTTTATTATTACAGAGGATGATTTATATTATGAAGATTTTGAACAAATCAAAAACGATATGTTATTAGGTGTTACAAAAAATAATTATGAAGTGATTATGGATAGAAAAGAAGCAATTATTAAAGGAATTTCTTATTTAGAAGAAAATGACGCTTTACTTATTTTAGGAAAAGGACACGAGGATATGCTTAAAATTCGTGAAAAAAGACTTCCTTTTAATGATAAAGAAATTGTTCTTTCTCATTTACAGAATGATTTAAACTATACAAAGAAGTAAAAAAATGATATACTGTTAAATGCTTACAAGGAGATGATATTTTTGTGTTGATTTTAGCGAAGGCAATGCTTGCTATGATGATTGGTTTTATTTTATCGATTGTAAGCGGGCTTATATTAATACCATTTTTAAAAAAAATAAAAGTAGGGCAACATGTTAGTTTATTTGTAGATAAACATCTAAAAAAAGAAGGAATTCCAACGATGGGAGGATTTATTTTTATCCTTCCAACAATTATAACAATTATAATTTTGTTGTTAACAAATCGTTTAATTTGGTCAGATAATTTGTTTATTATTTTATTTGTTTTCTTAGCCTATGGATTTTTAGGTTTCATTGATGATTTTTTAAAGATAAAACGAAAGAATAATGAAGGATTAAGTGAAATGGCAAAACTATTTGGACAACTTGTTATTGCACTTGTTTTTTTCTATATTTATGTAAAAAGTGGACATCCAACAGAATTATATATTCATACACTTGGAATCCGTATTGAAATGAGTTGGCTATATGGTGTGTTCATTTTATTTATTTTAATTGCAAGTAGCAATGCGGTGAATATTACAGATGGATTAGATGGACTAGCTGGAGGACTTTCTTTAATTGCCTTTTTGGCGCTAGGTTTAGTTAGTTGGAACTCAGTATGGATTATGGGTTATGAAGAAATTGCTGTATTTTGTTTTATTTTGGTAGGATCACTTTTAGGTTACTTATTCTTTAATACAAATCCGGCCAAAATTATTATGGGAGATACAGGTTCTTTGGCTCTTGGAGCAACAATGGCTTCTATTGCAGTACTTACAAAACATGAAATAACATTTGTTATTATTGCAGGTGTATTTATTTTAGAAACATTATCAGTTATTATTCAAATGGCTTCGTTAAAAATGACAGGGAAAAAAGTATTTTTAATGGCACCACTTCACCATCATTTTGAAAAATTAGGTTGGCTAGAAAGTGACATTGTCAAGACATTTTGGGTGATAGGAATTCTTTTAGCTATGGCAGCTGTATTATTTGCAGTTTGGATTTAGAAATATTAGAACATAGTTATATTTATTAAAAATAGATAATTTATATGGAGTTAAATATGTAGTATAGTTATATAATTATATTGTGCTTATATAGAAAATAATTGTTACATCTATGAGATATAAAATAACCTCCCCCCTTATAAAGAACTAGGATAGAATGTTTACCTAGTTTTTTTGTTGTATAGATCGTCAAAATAAATTAATATCGATTTCGTCAAATTAAAATATAGCAGAT
>CAPHZB010000063.1 GCA_948629335.1 uncultured Bacilli bacterium | reverse complement strand
CAACCGTTTTTCCTTTTACTTTATAGGTCTTTCCATCTGTATTTTCTATATTATTAATCATCAACATGTTTTCAATTGTATCTACATAAAAGAGGGCACTTTCCTCAGCCGCTTTTAATCTTGATTTATTTACTAAACTTAAGATTAGTGGTACTGCAATTAGGGCTATTACTGCTAAAATCACAATAACAGCTAATAATTCAATTAATGTAAATCCCTTTTTTCTCATATTCCACACTCCTACCTATTTTCGTTTATTTTACCATAAAATATTCTATATTTACAACTGAAAGCAAATCTAATTATAAATGGATACCTTTAAAAATGGAGAATAATGGGATAAAACTTTACACTCTTTCCACATTTTATCTTAATTTTTCATCTATTTTTCGTTATAATAAAAATGGGTGATAGAATGAATAAAGTTGTTATTGTAGGGTGTGGCAATGTGGGAATGAGCTATGCCTATGCACTTTTAAATCAAAAAAATAGTGTGAATGAGCTCGTTTTAATTGATTTAAATAAAGAAAGAACCATTGGGGAGGCCATGGATTTAAATCATTGCCTTGCTTTTGGACCAAATAAAATGAAAATTATTGCAGGAGAATATTCAGATTGTAAAGATGCAGATATTGTATGCATTGCTGCTGGAGCGAATCAAAAACCAGGGGAAACAAGAATGGATTTAATTCATAAGAATAGTTCTATATTTAAAGACATTGTAGGACAAGTTATGTCCTCTGGATTTAATGGAATTTTTCTTATTGCAACCAATCCACTTGATGTTATGACTTATTTAACTTGGAAATATTCTGGTTTAAGTACCAATAAGATTATAGGAACAGGAACTAGCTTAGATACGGCTAGACTACGCTTTTTAATTGGTAATCAGTTAAAAATTAATCCTAAAAATGTTCATGCCTATGTCGTAGGCGAACATGGAGACTCTGAATTTATCCCTTGGAGCAATGTAAATATTGGTCTAAAAAATATCTATGAGTTTTTAGAAAAGAAAGACTGTTTAAAAATAGAAGAAGAGGTTCGAAATGCTGCTTATGAGATTATTAACCGAAAAGGCGCTACATACTACGGAATTGGTATGTGTTTAGCACGAATTACAAATGCTATTTTAAATGATGAAAATACAATTATTACGGTTTCTTCTTACGACAAAGAAAATGACCTTTTTATCTCTCTTCCAACAATTATTAATAAAGAGGGTGTAACAAGTAAATTATTTGTTAATCTGAATGAGGAAGAAGAAGAGAAATTAAAAAATTCAATTCACTGCATTAAAGAGGCAATTTTGTCTTTAGAAGACAAATAAAAAAGTTCAAGGTTTTTCTTGATTTTTTTATTTATGATAAGTCTCTTTGTTTTCTATTTTAAAAGAGCGATAGATTTGTTCAAGTAAAATAACACGGAAGAGTTGATGAGGAAAAGTTAGCTTAGAAAAGGATAGAGAAAAATTTCCTCGTCTCAGTACTTCCTCACTGAGTCCATTAGAACCTCCTATTACAAAAGTAATTGTGCTTGTTTTCAATTTAATCATTTGTAATTTATCAGATAGTCCAATAGAATCTAGCATATTTCCCTCTATTGCTAGGGTAATAACATACTCTTTTTCTTTTATTTGTTTCAAAATAAGTTCTCCTTCTTTTTCTTTATTATATGAAGGAGTTAAAGAAAAATCCGGTATTTCTATTATTTCTAATTTTGTATATTTTTTTAGTCTTTTTTCATACTCAGAAATAGCCTCTCTATAGAATTTTTCTTTTATTTTACCAACACAAATTAGTTTTATCATAGATGGATTAGCTCCGTCTTCTCGTATTGATCAGATACAATAACATGGTTAAAATGAATATTATGTTCTTCAAAAACGCCATATAAAGTGGAGAGCGCTAATTCTTTTGTATTATTTTCTTCACTTAAGTGGGCCAAAATAATTTCTTTCGTGTCCTCTCCAATAAAATTAGCAAGATAATTAGAAGAATCAATATTGGATAAGTGTCCTCGATCACTTAGAACCCTTCTTCTTAATTGGTATGGATATCTCCCTTTTAAGAGTTTTTCTACATCATGATTACTTTCCATAATATAAACACTTCTATTTTTTAAAAGGTCGAAATATTTCCGATTGATAAATCCTGTATCCGTCATATAAACTACAGAATTGTCCCCTTCCTCTACAATATATCCATTCGAGTCACTTGCATCATGTGATGTTTTAATAACACGAACATTTACATCTTCTAGTGTAAAATCTCCATCAATTAATTGATAAGAAAATGGGGGCATTTCTTTTTCTAAATCTATAAGCATTTTTTCTGTGATATATAAAGTCGGGTGGTACTTCTTTAAGAAAATTTTTAACCCTTTTATATGATCTGAATGAGTATGTGTAATTAGAATAGCTTTTATGCTTTCTGGATCTACATTTAATTCTTTTAGTCGTTCTTCTACATATAGACATGTTGGACCTAAATCAATAAATAGATTTATTTTTTCTGATTGAATTAAGGTTACATTTCCTTTAGAACCGCTTGCTAGTACACAGACTTCCATTATGGTTCCTCCTTATTAATGAAGTTTAAAAATGTGGAAGTATTTCTCTTGAAGATTAAATCAATCGTTTTTGTAGGACCATTACGATGCTTTCTAATAATAAATTCACTTTTACTAGTTGCCTCGTCAATCGCGGCTTCTTTATTATAATAGTCATCACGATATAGGAATGCAACAATATCTGCATCTTGTTCAATAGAACCTGACTCTCTTAAATCACTTAAAATTGGTCGTTTATCATCACGAGATTCTACACTACGTGATAATTGCGCTAAAGCGATAATGGGTATTTTAAGTTCCATAGCAAGTGTCTTTAAGGAACGTGAAATTTCTGATATTTCTAGTTGCCTATTTCCTTGCGTTTTACTCGAACCACTGATTAATTGTAGGTAGTCGATAATCACAATTCCCAAATTTTGTTCATTTGCGAGTCTTCTACATTTCGCACGAATTTCTCCAATGGAAATTCCTGGAGTATCATCAATAAATATTTTTGTATCAGCCAGTCTTGATATGGCCTCATTGACGCGTTTCCAATCATTATGTTCTAATCTTCCTGTTGATAACTTTGCACCTTCAATCTGTCCAACACTAGAAAGCATACGAAAAGCTAGTTGATCAGCACCCATTTCTAGGTTGAATAGGGCGACCGTTTTATCTGTATTAATAGCAATATTTGTAGCAATATTGAGAGCAAAAGCCGTTTTCCCCATAGAAGGGCGAGCAGCAATGATAATTAATTCATTCTCATGTAAACCAGATGTAACTTTGTCAATATCGTAAAATCCTGTCGGTATTCCTGTAATTTCTCCCTTTGTTTGCGACAATTTTTCTAAATTTAGTTGTGCGCGATATAAAACATCAGCTATTGTCTGAAATTCAGAACCACTTCGAACTTTACTAATATTCATTAAATTCTTTTCTGATTTATCGATAAGTTCGTCTAATGTATCATTCCAATTATAGCTATCTGTTTCAATGGATAAAGCTACCTCAATGAGTCTTCTTCTTACAAATTTTTCTTCAACAATTTTCATGTATTCTTCTACGTTTGCAGCACTTGGAACAGATGTGATAATATCACTTAAATATTCAACACCACCAATACTCGCAATTTCTTTATTTTTTTCAAGTTCATTTGTTACAATGGTAATGTCTATAGGAGTTCCCTGTTCTTTTAATGTGGCAATCGTTTTAAATATTTTTGCATGCTTATCAAGATAAAAAGCTTCTGGTTGCAGTCTTTCTACTACTTTTTCACACGCCTTTTTGGACATGAACATCGCACCAATTACAGATTGTTCAGCTGCTATATCATGTGGCATTTCCTTATTCATTTCATCACTTCCCTTGAACATATACTTTTATAGTTGCTAGAACCTCCTTATGTAATTCGATTTGAATATTATGCATACCCAAACACATAATTGGATGGTCTATTTTTATTTTCGTTTTGTCTATGTTGTGCCCTAGTTTGCTTAGTTCTTCTTTGATTTGTTTAGCTGAAATAGTCCCAAACATTTTCTCTTCGCTTCCTGTTTTGACATAAAATTTCAATATTTCCTTTTCCAATTTTTGTTTTAAAGATTCCATCTCTTTGATAAGAAGGGATTCTTCTAGTTTCTCTGTTTGCCTTTGTTTTTCAAAACTTTTTAGGTTAGTTTGGTTTGCGGCCATTGCATACCCATTTTTAATTAGAAAATTCATAGCATACCCATCTTTTACTTCTTTAATTTCATTCTTTTTTCCTTGTCCTTTTACATCTTTTATAAAAATTACTTTCATTTTTCTACCAACTTTCTATTTTATTTATTCTTTTTGTTTTCTCTTACTTTGTTTGCTAAATGTTTAATTTTGTTCATTCGATGATACAAACCTGATTTGGTAATCATTGTTCCTGTTTCAAGGCTAATGATTTCACTTAATTCAAGAAGGGAGGCTTCTGGATATTTTTTACGGTAAATAGCCACTTCTTTTACTTTATCATCTAATAGGGAAAAAGCTTTCTCTTCTTCAAGAAGCTCAATATCTTGTACCTGCCTAGTGGCAGTTTCTATCATTTTATCCACGTTAGCTTGTTCACAATTGTTTAAGCGGTTTGTCATATTTTTATGGTCTCTATAAATTCGAATATCTTCATAATAGAATAAAGAGTTTGTTGCCCCAATAATTCGTAGGAAATCACCTATTTTTTCAGCCTCTTTTAAATAGAGCATATATTTTGTCTCTCGTCTTATTATTTTACTATTTAAATCAAAAGAATTAAATAGTTTTTGTAAAAATATTGCATACGATTTCGTATCGATAAGAAATTCTAGATGGTATCTTGATTTCTTTGGATCATTAATGCTCCCACAAGCAAGAAATATACCTCTTATGTACGCCCTTTTTAAGGAATCGTCATCATATAGATACGATTTAGGAATATCTTCTTTTAATGATAAATCATTTATAATGCTATCTACCTTATATTTCAATTCCAATATGTAAATGTAGTTTTTATTAAAGTTGTAACCTCGACGAACAGTTACCTTGGAAGTAACTTTGTATTTTTGTTTTAATAAGTTAAAGATTCTCCTTGCAACACTCGCATTTTCTGTGGTAATGTGAATCCGATTTGCTTCTATAGTGCTTATGTTTCTAAGAAGGGCAGATAACTCAGTTACATTTTCAATGGCAAGGGTTTCTAGTTTACTTACCTCATTTTTAACTTCACTTGTAAAGGACATGTTTTCCCTCCTTTATTATAGTCATACGTCGGTATATGTAATAGATAATCATTTAATTTTGAATGTTATTAAAATATCACAATTTGACCCATGCAATAATGTCCAATAGTAGTTTTCTTGCATCATAAGAATGACATTATCTTCTATTTTAACATAATTTGATGGATTTTGCTTCCCTTCTTGCCTATTTTTCTATCTCATTTAGCGTGTGGTTCTAGTTAAATGAGAGACGGAGGAATACTCCTAGATACAGTATCTGAATTTCTACAATTTTAAAAAATAATGCTAATTTATAATTCTATATTTTCTAATGAATTTGTAAATGAATAAAGCAAATAAAGCAACGCATTAATTTAATGAAGCATTATTCTATTTGAATTTTCTATTAATGCATCTAAGTCTAATATAGAGAAAAAGGTAAACAAAAGGACCACTCGAATCGGCAGTCCTTGCTTTTTAATTATCGCAAGTTATCTTATCTGGAAAATAAGTATATGTGTATTCCCCACTGTTATTCAATACTTTGATAGAACTATTTTGTTCGGATAGTCTTTTATCAGTTTTGGGATTAACTAAAGTACTCTTTACCCAACCTCCACGAATTAAATCTTCTGTGTTAATGCAGATAAATTTTCCAGATGTCTTTAATTCAGAAACTTCTGCTGCATTTGGATTAGAATTGATATAGGATTCTGCTGCAAGAAAGAGATTTTGTTTAAACTGCGTGTAATTATTTTCTTCGATTCCTGCGAATTGTTTGGCTATAGAAGGAACGGCAACAATTAATATTGCGGCCATAACTGCTAAAACAGCTAAAAGTTCAATTAATGTGTAACCCTTTTTATTCATAATCATCCTCCTATTTTACTGTCTAAATTATACTATAAAGATAACTTGATGTCAACGAAGAAAATATTTCGAATATAATGAATTAGGTGATTTTATGGGAATTATAAAGTATACATCAAAGGAAAAAGACTTACTAGCTCGCCTTATGCGTGCTGAAGCTGTTGGCGAAGGTGATTTAGGTATGCTGATGGTAGGAAATGTTGTATTAAATCGAGCATTAGCATCTTGTCTTACCTTTAAAGATATTAGGACCTTATCTGATGCTATTTATCAAAATCCTGGAGGGTTTGCTGGAGTGAACAGTTCCTTATTTTTTTCAAATCCAACCACAAAAGAACAAGCTTTAGCAGAACGAATTTTAAGAGGAGAATATTATCATCCAGCAACAAATGCTCTATGGTTTTATGCACCTTCAGGAACAGATTCATGTAAAGCCACTTGGTGGGATCAAAGACTATCAGGCAGATATAAAAGTCATTGTTTTTATCAGCCTGATACAGGAGTATGTGTGGAAATACATTGATATTCTAGGAAAAACTCCTAGTTTTTTTATGAAAATATTAATGCGTTGACGTTTATCATTTTGTATATATCCCTATTTATTAATTCGTTACATAGTATATATTTTTAGCCACATGTAAAATTTTTTCATAGGTTTTAAAAAGAAAAATAGACCACTTTAGCAGTCTATTCAATTAAATTTTTAAAACTTGACCTACGGATAGTGTAGTCCCAGATAGATTGTTTTTATTTTGAATATTTGTTACTGTTGTTCCAAATTTTCTAGCTATGCTATATAATGTATCTCCTGATTTTACAGTATATGTATTTGCAGATGGCGTGGTTGTTGAGGTAGCTGTTGTTGGTACTTTTAAAACCTGGCCAAGACTTAGGAGATTAGACGTTAAGTTATTTATTTTCATTAATTCTGATACTGTTGTGTTATATTCTCTTGCAATGGCATACAAATTATCCCCCTTGGTTACAACATAATTCTTATAAGATGTAGTAGGTGTTTGTTGACTTGTTGTTGGTATAATTAGTTTTTGCCCAATAGATAAATTATTATTTGTTAAGTTATTAGCATTGATTAAGTCTGCAACAGACAAGTTATAATTATTTGCTATTTTATATAGTGTATCCCCAGATTTTACAATATACTCATTTGTAATAATCTCCTCTTCCTGTTTCCCTGGAAGTTTTAATTGTTGCCCTACTGATAGCGCTGTTGAATTTAAATCATTTAAATCCATCAATTCTGCTATTGTTGTGTTAAATTTATTAGCTATAGCATATAAGCTGTCCCCAGATTTAACTATGTATATTCCCGCATCTTCCTGTTCTTTTTCTACAGGAATAATTAATCTTTGCCCTACAGTTAATGTATTGCTTGTTAAGTTATTGACATTCTTTATCTCATCAACAGTCACACCATATTTTCGTGCTATACTGTATAGAGAATCTCCCTTTTGCACTGTATAGACCCCTTCAATTTCTTCATTGTAAGTAATTCCTATATAGTCACTTACTCCTCGTACAACGGCATCTACATAATCTCGCCAATTATTTTTAAGTTGGCTAACATCATCACTTGTACTATCTAAAAATCCATATTCTACAATGATTGGTTCTGTAATCCCTGTATTTCTATGAATAAAATAGTAGTCTTTAGAGGTATCACTTGGTAATCTGCGTTGATACACCTTTCTTACGTTTTGACCAGATAAACGAAGTTGTTCAAGGACATTATTCGCAAGTGTGCCATTATTTCGCAAGGCATAGATTACTTCAGCACCATCGCCACCTGGGGAGTTTACTTACCATTAGTAATATATCATTTTTTTACTCTTGTACCCACAATCACCATTTGGGTTTGTCAAGCTAAGTGTGTAAGTTATTTGAAATTTCTAAAAATATTAAGTT
>CAPHZB010000062.1 GCA_948629335.1 uncultured Bacilli bacterium | reverse complement strand
CAACAACGAAAGAAGAATTCGATAAGGCTTTAGGAGAGGATTTAATGGAAAAAGAAGCAAGAGATTTACTAGAGGAAAAGGTAGAACAATATAGTCGAGATAAAGAAGTAATAGAGATGTATGAAGAATATTCAAGAGCAGAGTTAGAAAGAGAGTCTGTTTTAGAAGAAGCAGTAGAAAAAGCGGAAGCACTTGGAATAGAAAAAGGAATTGAACAAGGCATTGAACAAGGAATCCAGAAAAATCGAATGGAAATTGCACAAAACTTACTACGAATGGGTTTTTCCATTGAACAAATTAGTGAAGCAACACAGTTATCCATTGAGGAGATTGAAAAAATAAAATAATTTCCTTTAGAGGGCTAGAGAGTAGCCCTTTTTTTAAGCCATCATTTTACTCATCAAAAATCCCAAATACTATTAAAGCCTAATCTTTACATTCTATTATTTATCCCGCCTGAAACTGAATAACAGGGTATGCTTTCATCACCCTTAAAAGATATACAGTAGGTTCTAAACTTCAATGCTAGTCTATAAAAAAACGACTGGTCTTTGAACTATACCTCTGTCGTTTCTATTCCTTTTTCCTTTTCTACAGGTGCTTGTGCATCCAATTCAAATCGTGCACGTACTTGTTTTTGAACTTCTTCCATTAAGGCTGCATTCTTTTTGAACAATTCTTTTACATTCTCTTTTCCTTGTCCTAATTTCTCTCCTTTATATGCATACCAAGCTCCACTTTTCTCTATGATTCCAAGATCACTTGCTATATCAACGATTTCTCCTTCTTTAGAAACACCTTCACCATACATAATATCAACAGTACAACTTTTAAAGGGAGGTGCCATTTTATTTTTAACAACTTTAATGTTTGTTTTATTTCCTGTAATATCCGTTCCACTTTTAATTTGTTCAGAACGACGTATCTCCAAACGAACAGACGAATAGAATTTTAAAGCACGTCCTCCTGGAGTGGTCTCTGGATTTCCAAACATAACTCCTACTTTTTCACGAAGCTGATTAATAAAAATTGCAACTGTATTTGTCTTATTAATCACACCAGATAATTTTCGAAGGGCCTGGCTCATTAATCTTGCTTGAAGCCCTACATGCACATCTCCCATTTCTCCTTCGATTTCTGCTTGTGGTACTAATGCTGCAACTGAGTCAATAACAATAACACTAATTGCTCCACTACGAACAAGTGCCTCACAAATTTCAAGGGCCTGCTCCCCATTATCAGGTTGTGATAATAAAAGATTATCTACATCAACACCTATCTTCTTCGCATAGGTTGGATCAAGAGCATGCTCAGCATCAATAAATGCAGCTCTCCCTCCTTTTTTTTGCGCTTCTGCAATGGCATGAAGAGCGAATGTTGTTTTCCCACTTGACTCTGGACCATAAATTTCTATGATTCTTCCCTTAGGATATCCCCCTATCCCTAGAGCAATATCAAGCGACAATGAGCCACTTGGAATTACATCAATCTCCCTATGTTCATGATCACCTAACTTCATAACGGAACCTTTCCCAAATTGTTTTTCTATATCGGCTAATACCTGATCTAATGTTTTATCAGTTTGTGGTTTTACCATCTTGTTTCCTCCTAACGTTTGATATACCCAGTATATACTATAATTCTGAAACTGTCAATACTTTTTTCGAACATTTGTTTGTTAAAATTTGGTGTTTTTTTTTCCAAAAAGAAAAAAATCTGCCGAACAGATTCTTACTAAATGTCTATTTTTTCAACACTTTCTACATTTTCTACATTTTCTGATTGCATTGAAATATATTGTTTGTTCAAATTATAATATTGTATGGCCGATATAATAGAAAGAACAGCTGCCACAATCAAAAAAGCATCAGAAACTTTTAAATTCAATAATTCGAATGGTAAATTATAGAATAAAGTAAGTGTAATTCCAATCATTAGAAAAATGGTTTTTAACTTGCCACTTTTAATAGCTGCTACAACAGCACCCTTACTTCCTGCTATCATTTTAATTGAATCAACAACAATATCCCGTGCAATCACAACAACTGCAATAACTGCTGAAATAAAACCTGTTGAGGACAATATAATTAAAACAGAATCTACTAAGACTTTATCAGCAATTGCATCCATCATTTTTCCAAAATCAGTCACTTGATTTTTTTTTCGCGCTAAATAGCCATCAATAAAATCAGTTAATGATGCAATGAGAAATAAGCAACCACAAACAAAGTAACGAATATCCACTACAATTGATTCATTAATAAATAAGGTGGGTAAGGTAATACCCGTTGCATCAAATGGAAAAAGAAGTAAAAGAATAATGACTAACGAAAGCCCAATCCTTGTTAATGTAATTTTATTTGGTAAATTCATAAAACACCTACTTTATTATATTTTCCTCTGTGCCATTTTCTTTTGTATCATTTATTTTCTTTGTGACTATAAAAAAGACTCCGAATACCAAAAGTACTATAAATATATAAATAGTCCATTTTGGAATATTCCATTTTCTCCTGTGCTCCATTGTATAGGGAGACGCTACCCTTTTTTCCTCTGATGCATTTTTTGCTTGTACTTGTTTTCTTGCCTTTTTTATGTCTTCAATACTAATTTTTGACGTATAGTCAAATAAAAACTCATTGAACTCATCAATCATATCTTCATAATTTAAACCTAAATATTTCGAATAATCACGAATAAAGTACTTTAAATAAAAAACATCAGGAAAAGCATCTTTATCTCCATTTTCAATTGCCTCGATTTGACTTTCCTTCAGTTTTAAATCCAATGCAGCTTCCTCTATTGTAATACCAATGCTTTCACGTTGCTCTTTTAAAGCTTCGCCGATTTCTTTCATTGGCCACTTCCTTTCGTAAATAAAAAAATAATATTTTATAAGCCATGTTCTGTTCCTCTTACCGAGGTGACAAACATTTATCTAAGGCTTGCGCCTTCCTAAACTCCGTTTTATTCCTTCGTTTAAGTTCCCTTACCAAAATTTAGGTTTCTCGCTCATGGGGTTTACCACGTTCCACTTCCACTATTTCTAGTTTATTCGTCACTATGGCACTTTTACACCTAATTTAACCATATCAAATGACTTAGGTTATTTCGGAGCCGTTAAAACTTTCGTTTTACCTTAGGTTATTTTTTTCCTAAGCATGAACACTACAGTCGAGTCGCAGACTGTGCGAGCATGGACTTTCCTCTACATTACAAGAATGCAGCGTTTGTCAAAATACTATTCATCTTTACCATATATAATTTTTTCTAAATTGGATAATCTTCTAAGTAAATCCGCATTATTTACACCTGTTCCAGAATCCTCGTGAAGTACATCTAATTTTGTACGTAAGTTCCTAACTGCCTGTTTTAATTTGATGTTATCCTCAATTAATTCTTTTTTCTCATTTTCAATTTCTTTAATAATTGCAAAGAATTCTTCATAATCTCGGATAACTACATCTAAAAACTTATCTACTTCTTGTGGACGGTAACCTCTTGTGTCAATCTTAAACTCTTTTTCCAGAATGTCTTTTCCTGTAAGTAATATTCTATCTTGATACACAAAATCACCTCCGAAACTATGTATCAACATTTTATAAGATTTTTATATATTTGTCAATTTGTTGTATTTTAAGAATTTGTATATTCTCTTTTATAAATTATAGCACAAAAAAAAATGAAAAAAAAGTCTTTCGACCTTTTTAATTATTTCTATTTTCTAAAGCTTGTTCTCCCAGTTTAACAAGTCTTTTTGTCATTTCGCCACCAACAGATCCGTTTAATCTAGAAGATGTATCTGCACCAAGTGTGACTCCAAGTTCACGAGCAATTTCATATTTCATGTTTTCAACTTTCTCTTTTGAACCAGGAACTACTAATTTATTCTGTTTCATACTACTTCCCTCCTCGCATTATTAGTTTGTGCGACTTATTTCTATTTATGGCTGGTAGTTTATACCATCATTAAGAACTCTTTTCATGAGAAATATTTTTAATTTTTTCTCCAATCAAATTATATTTCTTCCAAAATAAAAGTGTGTTTTCAATTAAAAAAAGACAGAAAATCTGTCCATTTCTAATAACATTATTTAGATTGGTAGTTAGTTCCACCTAAATGTTGTTCACCCATTTGTACTAATCTTTTAGTGATTTCTCCACCAACAGATCCATTAGCACGGCTTGAAGCGTCTGGTCCCATGTTAACACCAAGTTCGCTAGCGATTTCATATTTCATTTTTTCGATAGCTTGTTTAGCTCCTGGAACTACTAATTTACTTTGAGAGTTCTTACTGTTATTCATACGGTTTCACCTCCTGTACACTAATAGCATGTGTACAAAGAAAAATCGTATACTTATTTTTTTCTGGAAATTTTTGGAAATTTTACAAATATTCTTCAAAGTCTGTGTTATTAAAATTTTTGATTACTTCTACATTTTGAATGGCCTTCTCCAATAATGATTCAAAAGAGAAGTTCTCTTCTATTTGCTTTACTTTCTGTAAATCAGGATGAATGATAGGATGTTTTGGTAAAAATATAGTGCAACAATCTTCAAAGGGCAAAATACTGGTTTCGTAAGTGCCTATTTTATTAGCTATATCAATAATTTCTAATTTATCCATGCAAGCAACTGGCCGAATGACAGGCATATTTGTCACTTCATTAATCACTTGCATACTGGTTAATGTTTGACTTGCCACTTGTCCAATACTTTCTCCATTTAAAATGACCTTTGCTTTGTTTTTTCTAGCAAGTCCTTCTGCGATACGATACATCATTCTTCTCATAATGGTAATAATATAACTATCTGGCACATTTTTATAGATAGCTTCTTGTAATGCAGTAAAAGGAACTACAAAAAGACGAATATGGAAAGAGTATTCATTTAAGATACGTGTTAACGCAATCACTTTCTTCTTGGCTTCTATACTTGTATGAGGAGGAGATTCAAAGTAGACACAATCAATAGAAACACCTCGTTTTAAGGCAAGATATCCTGCAACAGGAGAATCAATTCCACCACTTAACATTAAAAGGCCCTTTCCTTGAATACCAACAGGATAACCTCCTAAACCTTTTATTTCATTTGTATAAAGAAATGTCCCTTCTTTACGTATTTCAATATGGAGAAGAACTTCAGGATGATGCACATCTACTTTTAAGTTTGTATTTTTTAAAATAATTCCCCCCATTTTTTGATTCAATTCCATACTGGAAATAGAAAAGCTTTTGTCTGCCCTTTTTGTTTCTACTTTAAAAGTTTTATATGATTTCTCTGTGACTAATTCTAAAGCTTTTTCCCCTATTTCCTCTATATTAGTATTCACTTTATGACATACCACTATACCATGAATACCAAACACTTTTTTTAATCTTAAAACAACTTTCTCTAAAATTTCTTCTTCACAAGTAATGTACATACGAACACGATCTTTATATATAGAAACAGTAAGTCCTTCTAGCATTTTTAATATATTCTCATATAATAATTGAATAAAAACGTTTCGATTTGCTTTTTTCGTTGTCAATTCCCCATATTTTATCATAATCATTTTATCCATGAAATCACCCTCAACTTCTTAGATTATAACAGAAATAGGAAAGAAAAGAAATGAAATATCAATAAAACTTTCTAATAATGCATAAGTTATTAGTTTTTCTTTTACATATTCAAAGGTATATTCTTCTTGTCTAATATGCATAGCATCACCAAAATAAAGGTAACATAAAAGACTAAAAAATACAAATGACCAATATTACGAATTTGTGCCTTCTTTTTTCTATATTTTAAAATTTGAAAGAAAAAAAAGGAAATTTTAATCCTTCCTCTTTCTAATTATTCAATATTGAATGTTTTTCCATTAATTGTAATAGATTTGATATTTTCTATATCATTTATTTGATTCTCTTTTGTTCCGTGCATTCCGTAAGGAGAAGTCATTCCTTCTTCACTAACTTGGTACCACAAGCATAACATACTTTTTGTACCATCTTTATATGTAACATAAGTTGCCTCTTTTGCATTCTCGTTGTAAACTTTATCTCCTAGCCTTTCAATTTCTTCATCAGTTAATGTATGAATATCCTTATTATAATTCATAGAAACAACAACATAAAATGGAGATAAACGAATGGCATCAACGGTGACAATAATTCCATTTTCATTAAAAATTTCTACATTTTTATATTTTATTTCTTTTTCTTTTAAATTGTTTTTCACTAATGTAAATGGAATATCATATGTTCCTTTATTAGTGAGTAAACGTAGAGTTACCTCATCTGTATCCTTTTTATTTCTGTTTATACTCATATTTAAGATGTACCCCGTTTTTGTTTCTGTCTTTTCTAGTGCACTGATTCCCTTTCCCATGCAACCATAAATGCTATTTTCTGTACATATTTGACGAAAAGAAGTTGTTCCATCTGTTTGTATTGTCTTTTCAAGGAGACTCTCATCAAATACTTTTCCAGAAGATAGGAAGAAATCTTCTATATAGATTAATCCTTCTTTTGCAACAATATCAACAACAATATTGACTTCTTTTTCATCCATAATCGTTTGAGTAACTGTAATTTTTGCATCCTTGAATTCTTTTACTGTTTGCACCTCAGAGGGAGAAATACCAAGATTTGTTAATTCCTCATCTGTCTTATCAAATAATTCTCTAAACTTATCATCAAAATGTAAAAATTTTACAAGTGCAAAACAAGTACCTGTTAAGAAAACAAATGTAAGAAGAAAAGTTGCAAGTTGAAAAATAACTTTTCTTTTAGGAACTGTTGTTTCTTCGAACTCATGATTTAGGATTTTTCTAAGTATTTTGTTTTTTTCATATTCATCTAATTGAATATTATCAATGGTTTTCTTTAATTTATTCATTTTTTTCACCTTCTATCATTTCTTTTAACATATTTCGACCCTTATGAAGATAAGAATAAATTGTATTTTCAGGAATATGTAATAGTTTTGAAATTTCAACACAGGAATAACCTTCGTAGTAATGCATATAAATACTCGTTTTGTATTTATCAGGTAAATTTAAAACTTTCTCCAATGTTTCATCTTTCTTTATTTCCTCTTTTACATCAAAGTCCAATTCTTTATTTTTATTCCACCAGTGTTTTACTTTATTTTTACAATAATTGTTCGTTGCAACGATAAACCAAGCTTTTTCATGATCTAGATTTTCAAATATAATTTGTTTTTCTATAACTTTAATAAAGATGGACTGAATAGCATCCTCAATATCACTTTTGTTTCCTTTAAAGAAGATGTAACATATTTTATACATTCTATCTACGTTTCTTTCATATAATTCTTCAATATAACTTTCTGTATACATTATTCTTACCTCCTACTTTATAAACAAAGTTTGCCTATAAATCCTTGTCCATTTTTTTATTCTCTATATAATAGAAAAATTTGTTTTTCATAACGTACCTTCTTTTTCAGTTTATCATTTTCTTCCTAGATTGGAAAGATAAATGTCTGTAGAATTTCTACGACAATATGATTAATGCAGATAATAGACTATATTAAAAAAAGAAAGTTGGAATAAAAAAAGCTTATTCAAAAAGTTATAACAAAAGAAGATTGCTTCATGAATAAATATATATATATTTGATAAAAAGTATCGTTCTGTCCTAGTTAGTGCGTGATAGTATTGAAATATAATGAATTGGGAATTAAACTATTCTTATAATTTATAAAGCCATCACGCATAAACTAGGACACAGCGAAAAGTATAAAAAAACTTTGGTGGGGGCTATAGAAGAACACTCATCAAAGCCAACAACATATTATGTCCAAGAAAAGATAGCCCTAATCAATAGAATATTAGCTATAAAAGTAGCTACTTTTTTTAGATATAAGGCTTTTCATTATCATAAGATAAATAACTTAGATGAATCAGTATTACGAGGGGTTAAGTCAAAGTTTGAAGATAACAGGATAAAAAAGGCTAAAAAAAACGCTTAGCAACTAAGGAAATAGCGTTTTTTTTATCAAATATGCCTAGAGACAATGCTTAAACCCACATATCCCTTTTATTGTATAAAATTTCTTTTACCTATACCATACGGAAGACTTCGTCCTCAACCTAATCCGTTGCTTTTTTTATAAAAAAAAGCAAACTCCCTTGAAATAGTTTGCAAAAACAGTATAATAACTGCTACG
>CAPHZB010000061.1 GCA_948629335.1 uncultured Bacilli bacterium | reverse complement strand
CTTATTATGTCCATTATGAAATGAATATGGAAACAAAAGAATTTAAAACATGTACCTCACAAAAAGGATTTTTAGATAAATGTGATGGTACAGGAAGTGTGATACCAAGTGTTCCAGAAGAGCCAAAAAAAGATGGACCAACAATTGATATAGCAACAGATAAAACCTATTTAGCAGAAGTTTATTTAGATCCAACCGATATTAGTAAGATATGTACAAAAGAAGATGCTTTAGCAAACGTGAATGAATTTGGAACGCCAACAGGAATTAAAACAGGGTGCATGAAATGGTATGTATATAAGGATGATGGAGTAAACTATACGATGCTATTAGATCATAATACAACAGCAACATTCAAAACAGATAAAACTGGTCGAGAAGCGACTAATAATTGGTTGCCAGAATTAGAAGGGCAACTAAAAAAGGACATAGAATCTTGGAGTGAAGATATTCAAAAGGAAACTCGACTTATTTCGGGCAATGAAGTAGCCGAATTAACTGGTGCGAATCAGGAACAAGGCTTAGGATGGAGTATAGAAAAGAGTCCAGAATTTTCATATGATGTGGAGCCTGCTTCTTCAAATGGAGTATATTTTCAAACAGGGTGGTATAAATTTAATGGACCGATGACAACTTATCCAATTAATAGAAAAAGTAGCAATGCTCAGGCTCCAGGATCTAGCCAATTTGCCTGGTTGTATGATTATTTGTACCAAAGTGCGGAGAGAGGCGCAAATGTGAGTGATGATGGAGGTTATCCTTCTGTTACTTGGGGATACTGGACTTCTCATGGTGGTTTTTGGTTTTCAAATGATCCTACAGCTATCTATTCTTGGGCAGTACACCGTGATGGATGTATAACTTTGGGGAAAGTAATTAACGATGTTTTTGGAATTCGACCTGTAATTACAATTCCAAAAGCGATGTTTTCATAAGGAAAGGAAAGTTCTTTTCTTTTTTTATCTATTTGCATTTTCTTATAAAAGAGTATGCTTATTATTACAATACCTCTTAATTTTTTCATAATTTTTTAGAATGTAATTGTTACATTTTTATACTTTTTGAGGAAAAATTATAAAATGAGATAAACATCTTGACAGTTGAATGTATATTCAATTATAATTTAGATAGTTGAATAACTTTTCAACTAATAGAATATAGTAATGAAGGGTGTGATTTCATGGCAAAAAATGAATTTATATGTGATTGTAATGTAATACATAAAGAAGTAGTAGATAAAATAAACAAAGAGATACCCAATGAAAAAACATTTCATCATTTGGCTACATTTTTCAAATTAATAGGTGATGAAACACGACTTCGCATTTTATTTGTTTTAGATCAAGAGGAAACATGCGTCTGCGATATAGCCAATGTTTTATCGATGAGTAAATCTTCAATTTCTCATCAATTAGCTACATTAAGAAAAAGTGGAATTGTAAAATGTAGAAAGCAAGGGAAAGAAGTATATTATTCACTTGATGATGAACATGTAACAAAAGTCTTTGAAATAGCTATAAATCATATCAATCATAAAATATAATAGAGAGAGGTAAATATATGAAATTAAAATTTAAAATCAAAGGATTAGATTGTGCGAATTGTGCCAATGCGTTAGAGGAGGCAATTGGAAAGATAGAGGAAGTAAATTCTGTATCCATCAGTTTTATGACTGAAAGAATGCATGTGGAAGCAAAAAAGATAGATATTGAAGAGTTAGTTAAGAAAATAGAGACAGTGATTAAAAAAAACGAACCTGATGTAACAATTACCTTACAGTAGGTGAAATATGAAACGAAAATTAATACAAATTATTTTATCTGCTTTTCTTTTCCTAGTTACCCTTTTCTTAAAAAATGACCAAGAATTTTTAAAAAATAGCTTATTCATTCTAAGTTATTTACTTGTTGGCTTAGAAATTTTGAAGAAATCATTTCGAAACATAATAAGAGGCAAATTATTTGACGAAAACTTTTTGATGGCGGTTGCTACCATTGGTGCTTTTGGAATTGGGGAGTTTGAAGAGGCAGTATCTGTCATGTTGTTTTATCAAATAGGTGAATTATTTCAAGCATATGCTGTAAATAAATCTCGTAAATCAATTGCTAGTTTAATGAATATATGTCCAAATTACGCAAATGTGTATCGAAGTTCCAAACTTGTACGTCTTCAACCTGATGATGTTAAAGTAGGAGAAATAATTGCTGTTCTTCCAGGAGAAAAAGTTCCCTTGGATGGAACAGTAGTGGAAGGGGACTCAATGGTAGATACCAAGGCACTTACAGGAGAATCAGTTCCTAGACATATTGAGGTAGGGGATAGTATTTTAAGTGGTTGCATAAATCAGGAGGGAATGCTTAAAGTCAAAGTAGAAAAAGAATATGAGGACTCAACAGTGAGTAAGATTTTAGAATTGGTAGAAAATGCAAGTAGTCGAAAGGCGAAGTCAGAAAATTTTATTACTAAATTCGCAAAAATATATACTCCTATCGTTGTCTTTGTTGCACTTTTTCTCGCTACCATTCCACCAATAATTATGGAAAGTGTTACCTTTGGAGATTGGATTTATAGAGCTTTATCCTTTTTAGTCGTATCTTGTCCTTGTGCTTTAGTTATTTCTATTCCATTATCTTTTTTTGGAGGAATTGGAGCCTGTTCACGAATTGGTGTTCTTGTAAAGGGGAGCAATTACTTAGAGAAAATGGCAAAAGTGAAGATACTTGTTTGTGATAAAACAGGAACATTAACCGAAGGAGTATTTGAGGTACAAGAAGTTATAAGTGAAATAGAACAAGAAGAAGTAATGATGTATGCCGCTCATGCAGAATATTTTTCAAACCATCCAATAGCTTTATCTATAAAAAAACAATATGGAAAAGAAATAGATAGTTCTATTGTTTCAGAAACTAAAGAAGTGGTAGGAGAAGGCGTTATTGCTACTGTGCAAGGAAAACAGGTTTTAATAGGAAATGAAAAACTTATGAAATCTCATGGAGTTTCTTTTCTACCCAATGAAAAAGTGGGGACCATTGTTTATGTTGCTCTTGATGGAAGATTTTTAGGAAGTATTCAAATTGCTGATCAGATAAAAGAGGATACTTATGTAGCCATTCCTTCCTTAAGAAAAAATGGCATCGAAAACATAATTATGCTTACTGGAGATAAAGAAGAAATTGCGCGTGAGGTTAGCCAAAAGGTAAATATCGACGAATATTATGCAAATCTTCTTCCACATGAAAAGGTGAATAAAGTAGAAGAATTTATGCAGAGAAAAAAAGAAGGCGAAATGCTCCTCTTTGTAGGAGACGGTATCAATGATGCACCAGTTCTTGCTATAGCAGATATTGGTATTTCTATGGGAGCGATTGGAAGTGATGTCGCAATTGAGGCATCTGATCTTGTATTAATGACTGATGAATTATCTAAAATAGCACATACCATGCAGATTGCGAAAAAAACCATTCGAATTGTAAGAGAAAATATCTTCTTTGCCATTTTTATTAAAGTGGGTATTTTAGTATTGAGTGCATGTGGTATTTCATCGATGTGGGAAGCTGTATTTGCTGATGTTGGGGTATCTATACTTGCAATTTTAAATGCATTTCGAATAGTTAGAATAAAAAAATAAGAGAGGATGAATAAAAATGAGAGAGACTTTATTAAAAGTAGAAAATATAGAGTGCGAAGGTTGTGAAAAAAGAATTGAGCATGTATTACAAGACATCGAAGGAATTACATATGTAGAAGCAAATCATAATGAAAAAACAGTTCTTATACATAGTGATAGAGAAATCAACTGGAATAAAGTAGAAGAAGAATTAGAAGATATTGGCTTTCCTGTCATAAAGGATAAGGAAGCATGAAAAAAATTATACTAGAAATTGAAGGAATGACTTGTAGTGCTTGTTCGAGTGGACTTGAAAAATATATAAAAAAACAAGAGGGAATTGAAAGTGTTAGTGTTAATTTAGTGATGGCTAGTGCAAGTATTTGCTATGATGAGACTATATTGACAGTGGAAAAAATCGAAGAATTTATAAAAAGGGCAGGATTTAAAAGTTTAGGAGAATTTAAAGAAATACGAATAGAAAAAGAAAATAGAACAGAAAAAATCATGTTTTTTCTATTTTCTGCTTTTGCTGTCCTTCTTTTATATATTGCAATGGGGCATATGATACATCTTCCTTCACTATCTATTATCGATATAGAAAAAAATCCTATAGGTTATACGATTACTTTATGTATCCTAACAAGCCTTTTTCTTTTATATGGATTTGACATTATCAAAAATGGATACAAGAATTTAATTCATAAGACTCCAAATATGGATACCCTAGTTATGATTGGTGTATTAAGTAGTTTTTTATATAGTATATACAGTATGATTCATATTTTAAAAGGAAATGTAGAAGAAGTTCATAATCTATATTTTGAAGCAAGTGCTATGGTGCTTTATTTTATGAAACTTGGAAAATATTTAGATAAAAGGAGTAAGGATAAGACAAAAGAAGCCATTAGCAAACTAGTAAAAATTACACCTGATGTAGCTATTATCAAAGAAAATGGAAAAGAAAAGCAAGTTACATTAGATGTTGTTCATAAGGGGGATATCCTTATTGGAAAGCCAGGAGAGAAGATAGCTGTTGATGGCGAGATTGTTTATGGAAAAACCCATGTAGATGAATCTTTTTTAACAGGAGAAAGTAAACCCTTAAATAAAAAAATAGGCGATAAAGTGATTGCAGGAAGTATGAATTATGATGGATATATAGAATATAAGGCAGAGAAAATTGGAAAGGAATCTACAATTTCTGAAGTAGTAAAACTCGTGTTAGAGGCAAGTAATACTAAGGTTCCTATTGCTAAAACGGCGGATACCATTTCTAGTTTCTTCGTTTTCTTTGTTTTCCTTCTTGCTATAGGTACCTTTTTTGCTTACCTTTTTCTTGGATATAGTTTTGAGACAAGCTTAATTACATTTGTTACTATCCTAGTTGTTGCATGTCCTTGTAGTTTAGGCCTAGCCACTCCTTTAGCGCAAGTGATTGCTGAGGGAATTTGTGTAAATCATGGAATCCTTGTTAAAAATGGATTTGTTTTAGAAAATGCGAGAAAAGTGGATACTATTGTATTTGATAAAACAGGAACACTTACCTTTGGGAAACTTAAAATAGCAAAAATAATTCGTTATATAGATATAAGTGAAGAGGAATTGATTCAAAAAGTAGGAAGTCTAGAGAGTAAGGGAACTCATCCTATCGCAAAAGCTTTTACAGAAGCAATGGAAGAGAGAAAAATAGAAAAACTAGAAGTAGAAAATTTTCAAAATATAGAAGGAATGGGTATTGTTGGGACAATACAAGGAGAAGAATTTATTGTTGGTAATGCGAAAATGATTCGTACATATAAAATACAAAATACCCATAAGGAAGAGGAACGAATGGTAGGTGAGGAAGAACACAGTATTGTATATGTTGTTCAAAATAAACAAATTATTGCCTTAATTGGATTAAATGACATTGTAAGAGAGGAAGCAAAGGATGTTTTAAAACAGTTAAATAAAAGAAATATTCATACGCTTATGTTGACTGGGGACAATAAACAAACAGCGCTTAAGATTGCTAAGGAAATAGGTATAAAAGAAGTTATTGCAGATGTTTTACCTATGGAGAAAACAACAGTCATTAAAGAATTAAAAAGGAAAAATAGATTTGTCTTGATGTGTGGAGATGGTATCAATGATTCACCAGCCCTTGTTTGTGCTGATATAGGTGTCAGTGTAAAAGAAGGAACTGACATAGCAATGGATTCTGCAGATGTGATTTTTACTAAGACAAACCTCTATGGAATTATTAAGCTATTAGATATAAGTAAAAAAACAATCCATAAAATCAAACAAAACTTATTTTGGGCGTTTTTCTATAATCTTTTAATGCTTCCTATTGCTATGGGTATGTTAAGACATTTTGGTATTTCTATCCATCCTATGCTAGCAAGCATTGCTATGATATGTAGTAGTTTAACTGTTATTTTAAATACATTTACATTAAAAAGGAGTATATAAAAATGGATTTTTTGATTGAATTTATTTTAGAATTGGTATTGGAAGGAACGATTGAATTAGGAACAAATAAGAAAGTTCCACCTATTATTCGCTATCCTCTTTTATTTGTCATTTTTCTTGGTGCTCTCTTTCTATTTTTTGGTATTTTTTCTCTAGCACTCGCTACTTGGAAGAAAAACATATATTTAAGTTTTCTTTTATATTTTTTTGATTTTATTCTTGTGATTGGAGTGATTTCAAAAATAAGAAAGGCATATGAAAAGAAGAAATGAAAGAAAAAATTTATACATATTTATGTACTATTCCGAAAGGGAAAGTGGTTACTTATAAACAAATTGCTCTTTATTTAGGAAATCCAGCACTAGCTCGTTTTGTTGGAAATGTTCTACATAAAAATCCAGATGAAACACTCTATCCTTGTTATAAAGTGGTGAATAGTAAAGGTTGTTTATCTTCTCATTTTGCTTTTGGAGGAATAGAGGAACAAGCACGAAGATTAGAAAAAGAACAAATTGAAGTTGTACATAATCGGGTTGATTTAGAAAAATACCAGTATCGCTAGAATCATCATTTTATATTTCTATATAAAATAGGTACATACCAGTACCTATTTTATAAAAGATAGAATGCATTTTCTTTTATAAAGAAATATAATAACTTAACAGAACATCGAAAATAGTATCTAATGCTTTTTCTACCTCTTCCTTCGTATATTTTAAAGAAAGTGGACTTAATAAGGAATATAAAGTAGTGTTTGAACTACTTTTTTTATTTGTAATTTGCTCTCGTACGATTTTGTTGCAATCTGTAAGTAAGGAATCACTTGGCGTATTAAAAGTAAAAGAATGATAGATAATTTGTTCAGGGATCTCTTTTTCTTCCTTAGAAGAAATCTCTTTACAGAATTTCCAAAATAATTGGTTGATGATTTCATCTGCGTATGGACTTAATGTTTCTATTTCTTTTTTAGGAATAATAACTTCTAGATATCCTCCCATAATATGAATATTTAACTCAGCAATATTTTTTAATGTGGTGTAAGCCTGTTCTATGACTTGATTTATTTTATCTTCTTTCATAAAAATTTCCTTTCTCTAAAATAATTATACTATTAGTATAGCAAAAATTCAAAGTTTTTGGCATAAAAGGTTGCTTATTTATTTTATTTATTTCTCTATAATTTTAGTTATAGGAAGTGATATTTTGAAGCAAGATACAAATTTTATTGAAGATGAAACATTCAAAGAAACAGTAAAAGCAATTATTTGTCAAAATATCAAAAAATACAGAAATGAAAAAGGGGTTCGTTTGATGGATTTAGCAGATAAGTTGGATTTATCTGTGAATCATTTGAAGCGAATTGAGTCAGAAAATGATAGAAACAATGTATCTATACCAACCTTGTGTAAAATATCGATTCTCTTAGATGTTCCTATTGGCAATTTTTTTGAAGGAATAGAGAAATTCAATAGTAACAAAATAAATACAGAAAAGGAAAAATAACACATAAGAAGAACAGAGTTCTTTTTTATTATAACTTTAAAAGAATGGTTCATACTATAAATGATAGTCATATTCTAATTTTTCTGATTATTTTTTAGATGTTTTTCTCTAAATATTCCCTTATTAGTATAGCACAAATATGAAATTTTAGGCATAAAAGGTTGCTTCTTTGCTTTTCTTTTTTCTCTATAATCTTTATACAGGAGAGTGGTAGTTTGAATCAACATATTCCATTTACAGAGGATACAGAGTTTAAAGAAAATGTGAAAGCAATTATTTGTCAAAATATTAAAAAATATCGAAAAGAAAAGGGAATACGCTTGATGGATCTAGCAGAACAGCTCGATGTATCTGTGAATCATTTAAAACGAATTGAAGCGAAGAATGATAGAAATAATATATCTTTAATTACTTTGTATAAGATATCCATTCTTTTGGATGTACGAATTGATAAATTTTTTGAAAAAGAAGAAATAAAAGAAGAAGGAACCTCTATTTAAAGGTTCTTTTTCGTCGGAAATATTTTCTACTTTTTACTTAATTAGAATATAGAATTTTGAATGAATAGAGAAGAGGGTTAAAAAGGTAAGAAAAAATAAATTTTATGTAAAAGCTTTTTTCTGTTTTTTTATTTTTCACTTTGTTTAGGTATATCGTAATTTTTTTAAATATCTGTAAATATATCTCTTCAAATAGAACATTTTATTCATTTTACAAGAGAAAAAGAATGGTTTACAATGTGAGTCAGTGAAGAAAAATCACTTTAGAAAGGAGATACAAATGAGTACAACAAGAGAAAAAGAATTAGAGGAAGGAAAAATCATTCCAATTACTTTTGATTACGTATTTTGTAATATTTTTAATA
>CAPHZB010000060.1 GCA_948629335.1 uncultured Bacilli bacterium | reverse complement strand
GTGACTTTCAGTCACCGTATCAAACCCTGTACTTCCAGTGCAGGGTGGTTGCTAATATACATTCGAATTCTTTTACATGTTTTTTTTCTTAATAAATTCTATCTAAATCACTTTTAATTTGAAAGAAAATAAGAAATTTTAATCTATGAATTTAGGTCACTTGTAATCACCAAAACTTCTCTTTTGCGTACAATAATTTAGAAATAGAAAAAAGGAGGAATGTTATATGTGTAATAACGGTGTATCAGGTGCTGCAATTGTTTTAGTTCTATTTATTCTTTTAATCATCATACTAGGAGCCTATATTTAGGTCTTAAAGGAGGTGTATTAAATGTCATGTAATAATTCTTGTAATGGAACAAATACTTCAAATGTAGGAAGTGGATGTTCAAACGTAGGAACATCACATGGATATGGTAGTGGTTATGTAATTCTAATTGTTTTATATATCTTACTTGCTATTATTCTTGGTTCTTACATTGTTTTTTAAGAAAGGGTTTTCCTTTTCTTTTTTTTGAAAAAATTTTTATTTTTTAGTATACTATATATAATGTGATTTTGGGTGGTAGAATGAATAACGAAATAATTGGAGAATTTATTAAAAAATTAAGGCAAGAAAATCAATTGACACAAAAAGAATTTGCGGATAAATTTGGAGTGACATACCAAGCAGTAAGCAAATGGGAAAATGGAAAAAACATTCCTGATTTATTCATTTTAAAAAAAATTAGTGAAGAATTTAACTGTGATATAAATGAATTACTCACTGGGAAAAAAGTAAAAAGGAAAACAATTTTAAAAAAAAGGATAACGATTATTCTATTTTCATTTTCTATTTGTTTTATTTTCCTCCTTGTCATTCTCTGTATTCATTTTTGTAATTCGCATGAGAAAGATTTTGAATTTAAAACGCTATCTTCTACTTGTGATACATTTCGTATTTCTGGAAGTATTGCTTATAATAAAGAACAATCTTCTATTTATATCTCTCATGTTGAATATTGTGGAGAGGAAGAAGAAAAAATCTATACAAAAATAACATGTACTTTATATGTTAAAAATGAAAAGCAGATAAGTAAGATTAATGAAAATATTTATGAAGGGGAAACAACTTTAGAAGAGTATTTAAAAAATGTTAGGTTTTATGTTGATTATTCAAAAAGCGTTTGTCGTGAATATTTAGAAGGAAGTATATATATAGAAATAGAAGGAATGGATAGAGAAGGAAAATTGAATATGTATAAGATTCCTTTAACATTAAAAGATGATTGTTTTTGAACTCAACCTACACTTTAGTTCGTTCAACCTTAAATTGATTGTTCTTTTTCTAGATTTATTTTATACTGAGAATGGAGGGAGAGAAGTTTATGAAAAATAGAACAAAAATAATAGTAGCAAGTATTTTTATTTCAGGGCTACTTTTAGGTGGATTAGGTTGCTCTTTTAATAATAAAAGTAGTAAAGATAGTGGAAATCATGAAGAAATCACTGATGCAATTAAATTTAAAGAAGAATATGAAAAGTTAAATGGTACCATTCGTGAATCTGATGGAGCTTTATATAATACTGTTTCGATTGCTAAAGAGAATCCTATAAAATATATCAGTGCGAAAGAAGGTGTAGACATCATTAAGAATAAGACAGGCGTTATTTATTTTGGTGCTCCTTGGTGTCCATGGTGTCGAAATGGTATACAAGTACTTTTTGATGTTGCAAAAAAGAAAAATATAGATACAATTTATTACATAGATATGGATAAGGTAAGAAATATTTATGAAGTAAAAGAGGGGGAACTTGTAAAAACACAAGAAGAACAAGAAGGATACTATGAACTATTAGAAGCATTAGATTCTGTTTTGGGAGATAAAACTTATACAATTACAAGTAATGGTGAAACATATGATACACATGAAAAACGTATTTATATGCCATCTGTTGTAGGAATTAGAAATGGAAAAATTGTAGATATTCACGTAGGAACTGTAAATTTAAATGAGGATCAAACAAAATATAGTGCTTTAACAACAGAACAATATGATGAATTATATGCACGATATGAGAATTTATTTGCACAGACTTTTGTTAGTTGTAATGATAATAAGTGTTAAAAAAACTTACATGAAATGAAAAAATGTGGTATATTATATGTAGCACACGTAGCTTTTATTGGTGTAAAGCCGGAGGCTACGTTTTTATGTGAAATGGAGGATTTTTATGTATAAAATTGGAGATGTTGTAGTTTATAAAAGAAGGGTATGTGAGATAAAAGATATTTGTGAAGAGAAATATAAAATGATTCCCATTACTGATAATAGTTTAATCATTCGTGTTCCTATTTCGAGTGAGGAAATTAAGGATGTATTGACCTACGAGGAAGTAGAACAATTATTAAAAAATATTCCTAATATAGAACCGCTTGACTGTCATGATAAAAATTTAGAACAAGAGTATAGAAAACTCCTAAATTCAGATTCGCACGAAGGTTTAATTCAAATCATTAAAACAGCATATCTTAGAAACCAAAGGCGAATTGAGAACGGAAAAAGAGTAGGGGAGATAGATGAAAATTATTTTGAAAAAGCAGAGGAAATTTTATACAGTGAATTAGCAGTTAGTCTACATATGCAAATAGGAGAAGTAAGGGAATATGTGATTCAAAGATTAATGAATAGAGAAGGATGAAGTTTATCCAGGTTGTGATTGTATGGGATGAATAGATAGAATATTCTGTAATATAAATTTTTAATGTTTCCAGATTACTGTGCTTTTTAAATAAAAATATCTCTGTTTACATTGACAAACGTAAATTTCTTCTATATACTACTAAGTCGAGATAGAGGTGTAATATGGAAGAATCAGTAAAAAAATTATGTACTATTTTAGAAAAAGTAAAATCAACTATGTTAACAAATGTATTAATGGATAAGTATGATAAAGGAGAAAATTTAAAAAATTGTAATGTAATTGTGAATCCGAAAACAGGTTTTCGTACATTCTTAGTAAATGGAAAAATGGATGTGGAAAATGAAAACTTAAAAATTATGGATACTATTATTCAATTCCTTACACTTCCTTTAGAAGAGTTAAAAAAGAAACCAAATGTGTTTACTTATTATGATGCAATTTCCTTATGTCTTACAAAAGATTTATTTTCTAATCAAGAAATTGTTTCTATATTTAAGTACATGGCGTATAGAAGTAAAATACAAGGAATCTCTTCTGTCCAAGCGATATGTCTTGATATGCAAAAAATAGAGAATTATTCTTTTCAAACAATTTCCAGAAAGCAAAAAAGAGAGTATTTACAAACGGATTATTTCAGTAAATTACTTAGAGAACAGGAACTTCTCACAGAAGAAGAGAAAAAGCAAAGAAAAGAGATTCTATCATTAAGTGATATTTTATGTGTTGATGGAAGAAAAAATGATGAAGTAGTTTATGTAAATAAAGTGAATCATATTTTAAATGAACATTGGCAAGATTATAGTTTAGAAGATATAGATACTGTACTTGAAAATTTAGGAAAATTACATGTAAGAGAATTTTGTTTATCTGCTATTTCAAAAGAAATGAAAAATGAATATTTTAAAAGAAATAAGATGGAAGAAAAAAATACGAAAAAAGTCTCATTTGAAAATAAAAAAGTAGAAAAAAAAGAATCACCAGAAAAGAAAAATACACAAGTAGAAAATAGTACATATTTAACAAATAAGGAGTATAAAAAACTTCTTGGAAAAGTAAGACAATTTTACAGTATCGAAAAAGATGAGTTAAAATGTGAAATCATGTATCAGGATATCTTAGAAGTAGTTAGCTCTTTATTTCAATTAGAATATGAAAAGGAAAGTAGAAGTTTTTTAAAGAAATCCTATTCGGTTGGAAATGTGTCTCTTCAGGTCTTTGCAAGAGAATACCCAAAATATGTGGAGTGTTTAGGGGAAGCAGAAGTAAGAGAATTAGAGGAATATTTACTAGAAATGATGTTAGGTGAAGTAGAAGACTTTCCTATTTGGGAAAAGGCATTTTTAGAAGAAATGAAAGTTATCCAAAAGAAGGCGTATCAAAAAACATATACTTCCGCTAAAAAGAGGGTAGAAAATACATAGAGAAGGAGACTTCTCTTTTTTTCTACATAGAAAAGGCAATTAAAAATTTTATATAGAGTACTACTTAATGTAAAATAAACTTGACAATTTGGAGCAACAGTTTTATACTGATAGTAAAGTTAACTTTACAAAGGAGGGGTTGTTTGGAAAATAAAGTGGAATATTATAGGAAGGCATTAGGAGAAACGCAAGAAGAACTTGCCTACGCACTTGGGGTATCTAGACAGACGGTTATTTCTATTGAAAAAGGAAAATATAATCCTTCGATTATATTGGCTTTTAAAATAGCTACGCATTTTAAAAGAACAATAGAAGAAATATTTATTTATAAGGAGGAGAGACATGAGTAAATATATAAAACATAAACTTGTTGGTGCCCTTTTATGTTTAGGGGTTGGAATGATTGTTTTGATTTATGCTTTTTCGGATACACAAAAAGAAGAAATTCACTCTTATCTACTAGGATTTGTTTTAGGAATTTTAGCAGTTGCGGTCTATTTTTTAATTCTTGTTTTTAGTTCATTGAAAAGTGAGAAAATAAAGCACCACATAGAAATGAAAGAAACAGATGAGCGATATAAATATATTTATCATATGGCTATGGCTTGTACATTTAGGCTTAGCATCTCTATAGAAGCAATTGCGAGTATTGCATGTGCATTTTTAAATCAGATGTCGCTAGCTAGAGAGTTAGGACTTTTAGTAGGAATGCAGCTCATTTTATATCTCGTATTTTATTTAATTATTAAAATAAAAAATTAAGGAGGATTTTATGCTTAAAGTAGAACATGTTACAAAATATTATGGAGATTTTTTAGCAGTAGATGATTTATCTTTTACAGTAAAAGAAGGGGAGATATTTGGTCTACTTGGAGTCAATGGAGCAGGAAAAACAACGACGTTTCGTATGATTATGGGGTTAATTGACCCAACAAAAGGATCTATTACCTTAGATGGAAAAAAGATTGATTATGATTTAACTGATAAAATTGGTTTTTTAACAGAAGAAAGAAGTTTACTTACAAAATTAACGGTATATGATCAATGTATTTTTTATGGAACTTTAAAAGGAATGAGTAAAAAGAAGATAGAAGAAAGATTAGATATATTGCTTGAAAAGTTTTCTATTACAGAATATAAACATAAAAAAATTAAAGAATTATCAAAAGGAAATCAACAAAAAATACAATTTATTACAGCCATTTTAAATGAACCTAAACTATTAATTTTAGATGAACCATTTTCAGGACTTGATCCATTTAATATTGAACTATTCAAAAAAGAAATCTTAGAGTTATCTAAATCAGGAAGTATGATTATTTTCTCATCACATCGTATGGATCATGTGGAATTATTTTGTAAGAAATTAGTTGTTCTTCTCCATGGAAAAAGTGTTTTAGAGGGCTATTTGAAAGATATAAAAGAAGATTATCAAAAGCAGAATATTTTCATACAAGGAGATTTTGATGTTGAAGAAATCAAAAAAACAAAAGGAGTCATCGATGTTCGTTATGAAAATGAATATATTGTCAAGATAGAAAATCAAGATGTTGTTCCACTTGTATTTAAAAAATTAAAGGATGCAAATATTACAAAATTTGTAGTGGAAGAGGCTAGTTTAAATGAGATATTTATTGAGAAGGTAGGTGAATCCTATGAGAAATAAATTATTTTTTCTAACAGGAATGAGTTTAAAAAGAAAAATTAAGACAAAATGGTTCGTTTTAGCAAACATTCTTTTATGTTTAGGAATTGTAGGCCTTTTTAATATCAGTTCTATTATAAAATTCTTTGGTGGGGATTTTGATGAACCAATTCAAATTTATATAGTAGATGAAACCAACAAGTCTTATGACATTTTAAAAGAACAAATTCATGCTATGGATATAGGATATTATGGAGAAGATAGTAATACATATGAAGTTCTTCCCTATGCAGAAGAAGGGGAGATTACAGATTTTATTCGTGGAGAGAGTAAAAAATACGCATTTGTTTTGAAAAATGACAAAGAAAAGGTTTTAGATGTTACTTTAATGAGTGATGGATATATGGATACAGTCGATTACCAGTTACTTGCAACAGCTATCAATAATACAAAAACAATGATTGCAACGAGTGAGTCAAGTATTCCTTTAGAAGAGGTAAATAAGATTGTAGGACAAGTTGATATTAAAAGAGAAATTTTAGATGAATCGAAAAAAACAGAGGATGAAAATGCAGGAATGATTATGAAAACTGTATTTCCTATGGTTATTTTACCATTTTTCATGTTAACAATCTTTTTAGTACAAATGATTGGTGCAGAAGTAAATGATGAAAAAACAACAAGGGGAATGGAAATTATTATTTCGAATGTAAGTCCAAAGACCCATTTTACATCAAAAGTACTTGCAGGAAACTTATTTGTTTTACTACAGGGTGGTCTTTTAATTGTGTATGTTCTTATAGGCTTTATTGTAAAGAATCTTCTTTCTTCAAATCATTTATTTACAGGAATAGATACCGTAATTGGAGGAACAGTTTCTAAAGTATTTGAAAGTAGTTTTGCATCACAACTTACTTATATCATTCCACTTTCTTTAATTCTTATGATTGTGACCTTTATTGCTTATTCGCTTCTTGCAGGAATTTTAGCTTCTATTACGACGAATACAGAAGATTTCCAACAATTACAAACTCCAATTATGATTATTTTATTAGTTGGTTATTATTTAGCTGTTATGGCATCTACATTTAAAGGAGCATTATTTATACGTATCTTATCCTACATACCTTTAATTTCAGCCATTTTATCTCCATCTTTACTTGTAATAGGACAGATTGGAGTAATAGATGTTATTGTTTCTATTTTGATTTCCATCTTCTTTGATTACTTGTTAATTCACTTTGGGCTTAAAATTTATAAAGTAGGAATTTTGAATTATTCATCAGAAGGATTATGGAAAAAAATGTTTAAAGCTTTAAAACAAAAATAAAAAGAGTCCTAGAATTGTATCTAGGCTTTTTTAAGTTTAAAATAATTTAGATAAAATGTACAGGCTTAAGAAAATTTGGTACGAAAAAGGATAAATAAGGTTAAAAATATAAAAATTAACCTAATTATACCAGATGTAGTTGACCAAATGGTATGATTAGGTTAAAATTATATTGGCGATGAAAATGTTATATAACCATAGTGAAATAAAAAAAATATATAAGACAACATATCAAATACGAAAAGCTATAAGTAATAAAGAAATATATAAAATAGAAAAAGGTATTTATTCAGATAATCCAGAAGTGCATTATTTAGCGATTTTAATGAAAAAATATCCTTATGCGATTATTACAGGGGAATCGGCATATTATTATTATAATTTTACAGATATAATTCCTTCTAAGATATATTTGGCAACACGCGATGCTAATACAAGAATACATGATAAAGATATTAAACAAACTCGTATGAAGGATAGTCTTTATAAATTAGGTAGTATTCAAATTGTGTATGAAGGTGTAACTATAAATATTTATGATAAAGAGCGGTTATTAATTGATTTAGCAAGAAATAAAAACAAAATTGGATATGATTTATATAAAGAAATTATATCCAATTATAGAAAAATTGCGGATAAATTGGATATCAGTAAAATAGAAGAGTATTTACAATATTTTGCAAATAATGATAAAATACTTGGAATATTACAAGACGAGGTGTTTTAATGAATTTAAGTAAATTAGTAGAGCAATATACCCAGATAGGTTATAAAAGAGATGATGCTATTTCTAAAGTTGCACAAGATATAATTCTTTTAAAAATAGCAAAGAGTAATTTTTCAAAGTATATTACCATTAAAGGTGGTGTTGTAATGCATTCTATTTCTAAAGATAACCGTAGAGCTACTAGAGATTTAGATATGGATTTTATTAAATACTCTTTGGAAGACGATTCAATAAATGATTTTATATTAAAATTAAATGAAATAAAAGACATCATTAGTATTGCAATAGAGGGTAAAATAGAAAAATTGTACCATTAGGACTATGATGGAAAGAGAGTCAATATAAGATTAATAGATTCTAATGGATATATAATAAATACAAAATTAGATATTGGAGTTCATAAATTATTTAATATAGAACAAGATAACTATTGTTTTGATTTAGATATTTTTAAAGAAAGCGTTAGTTTACTTATAAATTCAAAGGAACAAATTAAAGAAAAGTTAGATCCTATTTTTAAATAAGGAACATAAAAAAGCTTTTTATATATTTGTAAAATATATAGGATGTGAGGCCTTATTATTTTAGAAATTTTGAATTCATTTATCAGAAATTTTCCCTGAAAAATAAATTTTGGGGATTTTTCTTTTGAGACAGAATAA
>CAPHZB010000059.1 GCA_948629335.1 uncultured Bacilli bacterium | reverse complement strand
AGATGGATTCATAAAATAGAAGATTGGCTGTATTCTATTTTTGATAATGTTAGTAATATGGGAATTTCATATAAAGATTTTAAAAAGAAAGGCAGAGAAATAACAACCACAGAAAAACAGGTTGATGTAACAGAATGTCCTATACAAAGACCAAAAAATAAAGAGTTACAGGTACTTTATTACTCTGGAAAAAAGAAGAAACATACAATTAAAATTCAAATAATAATAGATACCAAAACACTTGAGATTATTTCAATTGCTTTTGATGCAGGAAGTGTTCATGATTTTAATTTATTCAAAAAAACTACACAAGAATTGAATGAGCTAATTGCTTTTTTAGCTGATAGTGGGTATCAAGGTATAGTGGAATTATTTAAAAATAGTCTTACACCAAAAAAGAAATCAAAAAATAAACCACTTACCGATCAAGATAAAGAGTTAAATAAATTGATTTCTAGTATTAGAATATCAGTAGAACATGTTAATTGTCAACTGAAAATTTTTAAAATCCTATCTACTCGCTATCGTAGTCGCATTAAAACCTTTTATAAAAGAGCTATACTTATATGTTTTCTTTACAATTATTGTTTATAACTAGTTTCGCAACAAGTCTAATAAATATCTTGTTATAATTCATATAGGGAAACTTAACTGTTGAGTGCTTGCCTCCAACTTATGAGGAAGGAGGCTTGATATTATGAAGAAAAAAGATTTATTAATCTCATTTCTAATACTAATTATCATTTTATTAATAGTCTCTTTAATGATTCTATCTATAAAGAAATAGTACTCAATCTAGCATAGATTAAGTGCTTAACTAACTTTAGGTAAGTACTCAACTCGCCAAAGTTAAGTATTCCCTTTTTTATTTTATGCAAGTTTCCTTGACATATTCATAATAACATAAAAACGCACTTTTATCAAGTGCGTTTTATTTATACTCGAAAAAGCTCGAGTAACAATCAATTTGGAGGGCCTAGTCGGATTTGAACCAACGATCAGGGAGTTGCAGTCCCACGCCTTACCACTTGGCTATAGACCCATCTACAAATAACATTTTACAGGAAGATATTCTGTTTGTCAATTATGAAATTTTTTAAAAATGTGATATTTCCTTAAATCACTTTAAAAATATCTAAAAAATAGGGGATATTAAAGAAATGTTTTATCTAGTAATTCAGATATAATTGTGTACTAACTAAAGTAAAAAAATGGATAAAAATTCATCTACTAAAGTTATAGAATAAAAAAACAAGTACATGCTATAGATAGAATTTTATCTACAATTAGTATATGCATACAGGAATAGAAATGTGTATCTGTAAAATGAAAATGTAAAGAAAGTGAAATTATCATAACCAGAATTGAGAAAAAGAAAAAAACTGTATATAATAGTAAATGTATAAGAAAAGGGAGGATGACATGACCAAAGAGAATGCGAAAAAAATACGCAAGCAAAATAGAATTCCTTATCTAATTTTCCTTTTATTTATTTTGTTTGCCTCAATATATATGCTTTATTCTATTCACTTATTAGCTGGAATAGAAAATAAAATACGTACACTACTTTCAATCAATATTGTTCTTATTTCTATTTTTTGTTTATTTTATAACTTTAAAGTTGTTTTTCATGACAGAAAAAAACATGTCTTTTATTTATTCTTTTGTATCCTATATACATTTATCCTAACTGTGGGGGCAAGGTATATTAATAAAACGTACCATGTCATCGACAATATCAGCACGAATGCAACAAGATATTATTCTAGTTTAATCACGACAAAAGAAAATAAAGCAGACAGTTTATCAGAAATTAAAACAGGAACCATAGGGTATTTGAACGATAGTGCAAGCGTTGATGGAAATCAAATGCCTAAAGAAATCATAGAATCTGAAAAATTAAAAAACAAAACAATAGAGTATGAGGATTATGTTACTCTTTTAAATGCACTTTTTGATGGAAAAATAGAATATGCCTTTGTTCCAGGGAATTATGCTATCATGTTTTCTAATTTGGATGGGGGAAAGTTTGAACATTTAAGTGAAAGCACAAAAGTTTTATATACAAAGGAAAAGAAGGTAACGAGTGAAAATACAAGTGCAGGAAGCAGTTTAGAAAAGCCATTTACTGTTTTAATTATGGGTGTGGATAGTGAAGCAGAAAGTTTAGAAGGCAGTACATTTAACGGAGATGCATTAATGTTGCTTACCTTTAATCCTACTACATTAAATACAACGATACTAAGTATTCCGAGAGATAGCTACGTTCCTATTACTTGTTTTGCAGGAAAGAAAAAAAACAAAATCACTCATGCTGCATGGTATGGTGCTGACTGTATGATGGATACTATTTCTAATTTTCTAGATGTAGATATTGATTATTACTTAAAAATCAATTTTAAAGGTGTTGTCAAATTGATTGATAAATTAGGTGGAGTAGAAGTGGATGTTCCCTATAGTTTTTGTGAACAAGATAGTAGTAGACGATTTGGGGAAAATACACTTTATGTAAAAAAGGGAAAACAAACATTAAATGGAGAACAGGCCCTTGCTCTTTCTAGAAACAGAAAAAGTCATGCAGATAAATGTAGTAGTGAATGGACAAAGGGACTTCGTAATGACTTTGTAAGAGGACAAAATCAACAATTGGTATTGCGAGCAACTTTGAATAAACTAAAAGAAGTAAGTAGTTTGGATACTTTATATAGCCTTTTAAATACAATTGGTGACAATATGGAAACAAATATGAAAACTTCTGAAATGTTATCCTTATATAATATTGGGAAAGACATTTTAGTAAAATCAAATAGTTCTAATATGGAAGATCTTGTTGGCTTTCAAAGACTTTACTTAAATGGCTATGATGACTATATTTATGATAGCAGTATGGGGAAGAATCTTTATGAGTATATTTTATATGAAAGCAGTATACAAGCTGTATCTAATGCAATGAAGGTGAATCTAGAACGAAAGAGTCCCGTTTTAGAAAAAGAATTCACATTTGATGCAAATGAAGAATATGAAGAATTTGTGATTGGAAAACAATTGAAAGGAAGTTCAGCCACCTCTAAAATTCCAAATGTCGTGGGATTAACGGAGAAAAATGCGACAACAAAAATGAAGAACGTAGGAGTAGATGTCGTTATTCGTTATATTTCTGAAGGAACAGGAACAAACGGAAGTGTTTTAAAACAAAGTGTAAGTGCAGGAACAGAAGCCAGTAGTACACGAGAAGTCATTTTAACAGTATTAAAAAAATAGAAATAAATGAAAAAGTACTAGAATATTAAAAAAAAGTATGTTATAATTTTTTATAGGAGATGGGTATAAAGAAAAACCTACAAATAACGATTTGGGAATCTAATTTAAAGAGGTTGTTGAATACTTAAGTTTACTTAAGAATCCTGAAATCTTTAATGTGATGCCCACCTGGAGGACAGGTTTTGTCGTTATTGCCCATTTCCTAGTTTTTTTTTGTCTTAAAATATGCTATAATATCCACAAGAATGGTGGCGTAAGTATGGCAAAGAAAAAGACAAGAAAAGAAGTAAAAAAAGAACCAAATAACTATTTTTTTGAGTTGATTGGATTCATTCTTATTTTAATTTCGATTGTAGGATTTATGAATGCAGGAATTGTTGGAAGGTTCATTAAAAGTTTTGCAACTTTTTTAGCAGGAACTTGGTATGCAATTGTTTTTTTAGGCGCAATTGTCATTGGAATTTATATGATGATTAAAAGAAAAAAGCCTGATTTTATTACAGCAAAATTGGTAGGACTTTACATTTTTATTATTGGTATACTTTTAGCATCTCACCTTAATTATTTAAAAAACAATGATTTAAAAGGATTTGATGTCATTACTGAAACAGTCAATAATTTTATGGTTTCAAGTGGAAATGCCAATGCAAATCTATGTGGAGGAATCATTGGGGCTTCCTTTGCAACTCTATTTGTATATCTTTTTGATATTGAGGGAACAAAGGTTGCCATATGGGCTCTTTTGGTTTGTGGAATGGTTATGTTTACTGGTGTGTCTGTTGTAGATTGTATCAAGAAGATGGGACAAAAAATTAAAGAAACAGCCCCACAAATTAAGAAAGAAACAAAAAAGACGCAAGAGAAAGTAGAAAAAGAAACACCTGTGTCAGAAGAAAAATTGGTAGAAATAGAAGAAGCCACTCCAGAGGAGGAAAATAAAAAAATTATTGTGTCTTCTGTCGATGAACTTATTCAATTAGCCGATAAAGTACCAGTACAAAAAAATGAGGAGGAAGTTTTAGAGGAAGAAGTTATTTTAAATCGAAGTGATATAGTCATGGAGGTTTTAGAGGAAGAGGAGATTGAGGAAGCACCGAAGAAGTATAAACTCCCACCAATGAGTTTACTTACGAAGAATACAAAAAAACATGCAGGAGAATCAAAAGAAACGATAGCCCATAATGTAGAAACACTAGAACGAGTATTAGGTGACTTTGGTGTGGTTGGGCGAGTTGTTGCTATCAATCCTGGACCCAGTGTTACACAATACGAATTAGAAGTAAAATCAGGAACAAAACTAAGCAAAGTATCAGGATTAAATAAGGAAGTTGCCCTTGCTCTTGCAGCTAAAGACGTTCGTATTCAGGCACCTATTCCGGGGAAATCCACTATAGGTATTGAAATACCAAATAAACAAACAGTGATGGTTGGTGTAAGAGAAATTCTAGAGGCTGTTCCTGATAAACTAAAAGAAGCAAAATTACTAGCGGTTTTAGGAAAAGATATTATGGGACAACCTCGTTATTGCCAAATTAACAAAACGCCTCATATGCTTGTTGCTGGTTCTACGGGTAGTGGTAAATCGGTTTGTATCAATAGTATTATTATATCGATTCTAATGCGTGCCAAACCAGAAGAAGTAAAACTTATCTTAGTAGACCCTAAAAAAGTAGAATTTTCGATGTATAATGGGGTTCCTCATTTATTAGCGCCTGTTGTAACGGATCCAAAGAAAGCCAATATTGCACTAAAGAAAATTGTTGTTGAAATGGAAAGACGATATGAAGTATTTTCAGATAGTGGAACAAAAAATATTGAAGGATACAATAACTATGTAGAAGAACAAAATAAACAGAGGAGTGAAAAACTAAGACCACTTCCATATATTGTTGTTATCATTGATGAACTTGCAGATTTAATGCTTGTTGCAGCCAAGGAAGTGGAAGATTCGATTATGCGTATTACACAAATGGCAAGAGCTGCTGGAATTCATTTAATTGTCGCAACCCAAAGACCGTCTACAGATGTTATCACAGGTGTTGTTAAATCCAACATCCCATGTCGTGTTTCTTTTGCTGTATCTTCTGCAATTGACTCTAGAACCATTTTGGATATGATTGGAGCAGAAAGATTACTTGGAAAAGGAGATATGTTATTTAAACCACAAGATGAAAATACGCCAACTCGTATTCAAGGAACATTTATTACTGATGAGGAAATCAAAAAGGTGGTCGATTTTACCATTGCACAACAAAAAGCCAAATATGATGAGACACTCCTTATGGATACCGAAGAGATGAATGCGACAACTATGGTAGAAGAACAGGATGCAAACGAAGAACCTCTTTATAACGAAATCGTAGAATTTGTTATTCAGCAGCAAAAAGCAAGCACATCCCTTTTACAAAGAAGATTTAGGCTTGGATACAACCGAGCAGCTAGGGCAATTGATCTTTTAGAAGAAAGGGGAATTATTGGTCCTCAAAATGGCTCAAAACCAAGAGAAGTTTTCGCACAACTAGAGGGAGAAAAAGAAGAATAAATTTAAAAAAACTTACATATCATTTAGTATAGTTTTTAGGTGATAAGATGAGAATAGGTGTTATTTTAAGACCTGTGGAAAACAGGTATACATTAAACAAGGAAGTAGAGGAAGTTATTTCCTTTTATGGGGGAACTGTAATAGGCATCACAAGATACAATGAGGAAATCCTAGAAAGTTTAGATGGTATGATTTTGCAAGGTGGGGAAGACTATACAAAAACAGATTTAGATATTTTAACTTTTCTTTATAAACGAGATATTCCAACATTAGGTATTTGTTTAGGAATGCAAACGATGGGTGTTTTGTTTCATGGAAAGATGGGTATGATAGAAAACCACTATATTTTAGATCAAGAAGACGTACATTCTGTTTTAGTAAATAAGGATTCCAAATTCTATAGTTTCATTCGAACAGAAGAATTCTTTGTAAATAGTAGGCATCATGAAGTCTTATTATCAACAGATATGGATATTGTAGGTGTATCTAAAGATGGAGTTGTTGAGATTATTGAAGATAAGAAGAAAAAATTCTTTATTGGAGTACAGTGGCATCCAGAAACCGATTTTTCGAAAAAAGATATTTCTAAGAAATTATTTACTTCCTTTTTTGAAACAGTTAGGAACTCCTAATTGTTTTTACATTAGCACTCCCACTTGACAAGTGCTAATGTAAGTGATATAATGAATATGTTGTATGGGAGGCCATACCATTTTCTATATAAGAGGAGGTGTTTATATGAACTTAGGTAATATAAACAATACAGAAGAAAATGTCCTAGAAAAATATGGACGAGATATTACTGCATCTGCCCGTGATGGAAAAATTGATCCTGTCATTGGTAGAGAAGAAGAAGTTAGAAGCATTACTCGTATTTTATCTAGAAAAACAAAAAATAACCCTGTCCTAATTGGAGAAGCGGGGGTTGGGAAAACAGCCATTGTAGAGGGCTTAGCAACTCGTATCGTAAAAGGGGATGTTCCAACAAGTTTAAAAAATAAGACCATTTGGGAATTAGACATGGGGTCTTTGATTGCGGGAGCAAAATATCGTGGAGAATTTGAAGAACGCCTTAAAGCAGTTTTAAAAAAGATTAAGGAATCCGATGGTTCTATTATCGTTTTTATTGATGAAATTCATATGATTGTAGGAAGTGGAGCTGAGGGGGCAGTTGACTGTGCTAACATGTTAAAACCGATGCTTGCTCGTGGAGAAATTAAATTGATAGGAGCGACTACTTTAAATGAATATCGTAAATTTATTGAAAAAGATGGAGCGTTAGAAAGACGTTTTCAAAGAGTACAAGTAAAAGAACCAAGTGTTCTTGATACAATTACCATGCTTCGAGGACTTAAACCAAGATTAGAAGTGTTTCATGGGGTAACTATTAAAGATAAAGCTTTAATTAGTGCAGCCACTTTATCTGACCGTTATATTACAGACCGTTTTTTACCAGACAAGGCCATTGATTTAATTGATGAAGCTTGTGCAACGATAAAAGTACAAATGGATTCTGTACCAGAAGAATTGGATAAACTTATGCGTAACATTATGCGTTTACAAATTGAAAGTGAAGCTATAAAAAAAGATAAAGATGAACTAAGTAAAAATCGATATCAGGAATTAAAGAACCAGATTGCCACTTTAAAACAGGAAGAGGCTAAACTAAAAAGTGCTTGGGAAGAAGAAAAAAGTATTAATGATCAAATTAATGCAAAAAAAGAGGAAATTGAGAGAACAAATTTTAAATTGGAACAAGCGGAAAACAACTATGACTTAGAGACAGCAGCCAAACTAAGACATGGCGTTCTTCCTGACTTAGAAAAACAATTAGAAGAACTAAAACAAAAAGATACTTCTAAAATATTAAGTGATACTGTAGATGAAGAGCAAATCTGTGAAGTTATTTCGAAATGGACGCGTATTCCTGTAGCTAAATTAGTAGGTGGCGAAAAAGAGAAACTTCTGCATTTAGAAGAGAATATGCGAAAAAGAGTAAAAGGACAAGAGGAAGCATTAAAATTAGTGACGGATGCTATTATTCGGGCTCGAGCTGGAATTAAAGATCCAACAAAGCCAATTGGTTCTTTCATCTTTTTAGGACCAACGGGCGTAGGTAAAACAGAGGTTGCCAAAACATTAGCCGAAGAATTATTTGATGATGAGCGTCATATGGTACGTATTGATATGAGTGAATATATGGAACCACATTCTGTTGCCCGACTTGTTGGTTCTCCTCCAGGATATGTAGGATATGATGAAGGTGGACAATTAACGGAAGCCATTCGTAGAAATCCTTATAGTATAGTTTTATTTGATGAAATTGAAAAGGCACATAAAGATGTCTTAAACATTTTGTTACAAATCTTAGATGATGGGCGAATTACAGATTCCCAAGGAAGAACCGTTGATTTTAAAAATACAATTATCATTATGACTTCTAATTTAGGAAGTGAGCATATTTTAGAAAACAAGGAAGAAGAAGTAATGCATGAATTAAAAATGTATTTTAAACCTGAGTTTTTAAATCGAATTGATGAAATTATTGTATTTAAAGCCCTATCAAAGGATATCGTCTATGAAATCTTAGATAAAATTATAAGTGAAATAGAGGCACGTTTAAAGGATAAAAGACTTCATATTGTTTTAACTGATCAAGCAAAGGAGAAAGTATTAAAAGAATCTTATGATGAGGTTTATGGGGCTAGACCTGTTAGAAGATATGTTGCGAAAAATATTGAGACTTTATTAGCACAAGCCATCTTAGAAGATAAAATACAGATGGATAGTACCGTGACTATTGCACTAGATGGGGAAGAATTTGTGGTAAGATAAAATCATGAAAAAACATAAGTTTAAAAGAAATCTTATGTTTTTTTGTTATCTTTTTTGGCTCAATTGCAGTGTTTGTGGGTAACAAAATAAAGGGAGACTAAGGAG
>CAPHZB010000058.1 GCA_948629335.1 uncultured Bacilli bacterium | reverse complement strand
TAACATTTCTTTCTTAAATAGTCTAGGTCTATATGGTAACTTTTAAGTCCTTCTTCTTCTATTTCTTTTGTATCTATTTCATACATAGAAAACTCATATACTAACTTATCTCCACTATATTTATTAAAATTATCAAAATTGATTTGCGTGATATCATCCATTTCTAAATAATCTTCTCCTTTATCAAAAGAATCTCCGCCTATTTTATTAATATAGCGATTGTTCTTAATAAATAATCCGTGGTAATAAGAACTATTCATTTCTAAATTCAAAATGTTTTTATCAATGTCAACAATAATATCGCTACGGTAACTTTTGTCCTTTTTATTATTTACAGGAAATTCTTTACTTACATATGTAGCACTTAACAATTCCTCATAAGCAATTCCTGTAATGAAATGGAGCAATTTTGCTTTATATTCTTTTGTATTATCACTTAACATAAATTCTTTAAAAACAACATCACTCGTTAATTCTAAAATATTTTTTCTTTTTGCCATTCTATCACCTCTAAAATCAACATACTTCTTTTAAAGGTAAATTCCTTCTTATTTTTAAAAAAATGAAAAAAAGTGCCATGAGCACCTTCAAAAGACACGAGTATCACAATAGATATACGCAATTTTTACGATAAAATTTCATACTTAATACAGTATAAAATAGAGGTATTGTTTGGGCAAAATGTATATGTCCTTTGTGTAGTATTTGTATACGTATCTACGTTAGAGTCATTGACAAGTATAACGCAATATTTTTGATTTCTGTTATTTCATAAACCTTACTTCTAAACAGTTGATCAACAACTTCTGTAGCCATATCTATTTTCTCCTACAACAATAATCAAAAATTTGATTACATCTTCTAGTAGCTTCAAAAACAAGTGTATCTATTTTCACTTTCTACATGAAATACCTTAACTCCTCTACAATTTTAAGTGCCACTTTTTTCCACAATCTATTTTCTTTTTTGAAATTGGTAATTTTCTTTATGACATGCACTCACATATTGTTTGTATAAATCCCCTGGTATCACTTCTTTAGGAATACATATTTCTCTTGTCCTTTTAAATAATTCCATCATTTTGTCTAGACCCATACTTCTATGCGCATCTTGCATACACCATGGTGTTAAATCATAATTAAAGTTTAAGTTTTCATATAGAAATTGATTCGGGGCTTGAAAACCCAAATGTGCTATAGCATTTTCAAAATCAATACTAAAATAAGTATAAGAGTCTCCAATGTGATATTGATAAGATATACACGTACTTAATTCAAAAATGTCTTGGTATTTTAAGTATAAACTCTTAAGCTCATCAATATCCCCATTATACTCTGAAGTCATATAAAGGGTCTCAAAAATACTTTTATCTTCTTCTTTTCTTTCATCAAAATGCTCTACAAAGAAATCTTCATCAAATAGAGTATGAAAATCCATTTCTGAAATATTTTCCTTTTTCTCCAAATCAATAATCACATATTCCCATAGTCCTAGTTTTAAAATCAAATATTCTCTTCCCTGATGCTTCATCATTCGAAACTTTCCTAGGGATAACATGAAATGAAAACATTCTATATTCTCTCCACATAAAATATGCAACTCTTTCCACGCTTCTTTTATAAAGGATAATTTATTAATCAAATCAAGTACTAAAATACCATCTTTCACTTCAAAATACTTTTCAAATAATTTATCTCTTAATTCCTCTTTTGTCCTATTCTCAACTAAATAACTCTTATCCATTCGACTCACCTCCTACTCGCGCATTCTATTATACCATGTATTTTTTTATAGGGAGTCCATTTCATTCATTTTTCATCTTTCTTCTTTTATTTTCTACTAAAAATAAGGTTTCTTATTCCCTACTTTTTATGATTCAATTCATCTGGAATTAATAAATCAAAATATTCAAGCATCTCTTCTTTTGTATATTGTTTTCCATTTTTTAACCATTCTATCCCTACACTTACTACTGCACCAATATAGAATTTGGCAATAATACTTCTTGGAATTTTCTCATCTTCCTCTTTTTTCAAACTTGAAGAAATATCATGAACCAATACATCATATACAATATCCATCATAATACTATTATGATTGTTAATCACTGTAGATAAATAACTCTCTCTTTTCTCCTCAATATGATTCAAAAACAATTTAATCATTTCTAAATAATATTCTTTTGTATTTAATGTATTTTTATTTTTTTCTAATTCAGAAAGCAAGGATTTTTTTAAATCACTTATGTAATCTGCTAAAAGCTCATACTTATCATTATAATGAGAATAAAATGTAGAACGATTAATTAGTGCATGATTACAAATATCAGAAACTTTAATTTCCTCAAACTGTTTCTCCCTCATCAATTCAATTAAAGTATTATAAAGGGTATTTTTTGTTTTTATAACACGTAAATCTTTTTTATTCATTTCAACCACCTATCCCTATTATAACCAAATCTATACATTTGTAAAGATAAAATACAAAATGAAGTTTATCTGACAATACGTTTTTTAAAAAATGTTGTTTATCTATACACAATCTTATTTTTGTTGCTGTATTTTTTTTTAAATAGAAATAAAATATTATGTCGAATGGAGGAAAAGAATATGAGAAAAATGACAGACGCAATCGTTAAATTACGATATGTATTTCTTTGTTTATTTATAGCATTGTCCGTTTTTAGTTTATATTTATCTACAAAGGTCAATATAAATGAGGATATTATGAAATACCTACCTTCTTCTTCAGAAACAAAAATAGGAAAGGACATTATGGATACTGCATTTATAGAACAAGATTCTTCCATCCTTAATGTTATGTTTAAAAGTTTAGACGAAGAGGAAAAACAAGATACTTTAAAAAAATTAGAAAACATTGATGGAGTTAGCTCTGTTGATTATGATACGACAGATACGTATAATAAGGAAAAATACACCTTGTACGTATTACATGTGGACGATTATGCTGATTCAAAGCAGGCTGCTGATGTATATGCATACGTGGATGATCATTTTAAAACAGCAGGTATGAGTGGTTCCATTTATGATGAAAATAAGCCTATTTTACAATTATGGATTGTTGCTGTTGCCATCACATGTGCAATGATTATCCTTATTATATTAAGTGATTCCTATATTGAACCTTTTTTATACCTTATATCTATTGGTATAGCTGTATTTATCAATAAAGGAACAAATATCATGTTTGATAGCGTTTCATCAATTACCAATTCCATTGTAGCCATCTTACAACTTGCCTTATCAATGGATTATTCGATTATGTTATCAAATCGATATAAACAGGAAAAAGAAAAACATGACAATAAACTAGATGCAATGAAGGAAGCTTTATATCAATCTTTCAAATCTATTGCAAGTAGCTCAATAACAACAATCGTTGGTTTACTCGCACTTGTATTTATGAGTTTTACAATTGGTAGAGATTTAGGTTTTGTTTTAGCAAAGGGAGTATTATTAAGTTTAGTCAGTATATTCTTCTGTTTACCAGCTTTACTGCTAATATTTGATAACTTAATTACAAAAACACATAAAAAATCTCCTAAATTTAATTTAAGTAAACTAGGAAACTTTAGCTATAAAACAAGATATGTACAATCTATTTTAATCGTTGTCTTATTTGTAGTTGCTTATCTTTTACAAGGAAATGTTAAAATTCTTTATACAGATGCAGAACAAGATGAAGTAGGTGCAGTATTTGAGGCAACAAATCAAATTGCCATTGTATATGAAAATAAATATGAAGAGTTGATTTCTTCCTACTGTAAAGAGTTAGAAAAAGATGAAAATATTGACCAAGCGTTATGCTATGCAAATACAATTAATGAAAAATTAGCTTATAATGAATTGAATAAAAAATTCAAAGAATTAGGGCAAGATACAGAAATAGATGAATACCTAATCAAGATTATATACTATAACTATTATAATAAAGACAAAAACAACACAATGACTTTAAATGAATTTATTTCTTTTATTAAATCAGATATTTACACCAATGAAAACTTAAACAAGTCCTTAAATCAAGATACAAAGAATAATTTAGAATTGCTTACCAATTTCACAGATGTCTCACTGATTAATAAAAAAAGAACTACAAGTGAAATTGCCCAAATTTTAGGAATGAATGAAGATGACGCAGCAAATATTCTAATCTATTATAATAGCAAAAATCTAGATACAAAAATGACTGTAAAAGATTTTGTTCGTTTTATGTTAAATGATGTTACAAACGATCCAAAATATGCTAGTAATCTTGATGAAGCAACGATTTTGAAATTAAAGCAGTTACAAAATTTTACAGATATATCTAAAATTAATAAATCTCTAACTGCATCTGAACTTGCTAATCTATTTGGAATGGATAAAAATGTAATTGAACAACTCTTCTTATTTTATAGAACACAAGAAAATAGCAATACAAAAATGACTTTAAATACATTTGCTAATTTCGCCCTTTCTATGTCTAAAGAAGATACATATAAAAACTTATTTGATGAAAATACCATTCAAGCACTATCACTATTATCTACTTTAAGTAATGAGGATAATATCACAACACAACTAGATATGGCTTCCATGAAAAAATCCCTTAGCACATTAGGACTACATTTAGATGATAATATTTTATCCTTACTATATATTTACTATACAGGTTATCATACAGAATCTAAATTAACCTTAAATGAATTTGCCACTGTGGCACTTACTATGGCAGAAGAAGATGCTTATAAGGCATACTTTCATGAGGATATTATTCAATCATTAAAAAAGATTGAGCTTCTAAATATGCATTATAGGCAAGAATTACCAAACCAAACTTTATATTCTATGTTTGGAATAGATAATGAAGTAGGAAAAAAACTAAATGTTGTTCTTACAGGAAATATAGATGGAACATTTACTATGACACCACTAAATTTTGTAAGTACATTATTAAATGATACCGCCATCACTTCACAATTAAGTGATAGCCAAATTTCTTTCTTAAAAATGGCAGAATATATCATGAATAATCAAACAACTTCTTACAGTGTAGATGAAATTTCTCTTACTTTAGGGCAAGATAAGACTGTTGTAAGTGTTATCTATGGTGTAAGTGACTACAAAAATGGAAATTTAAAAAATATATCCGTTAAAGATTTGATTGGATTTCTATATCAAAATAAAGAAAATCCTTTATTATCTAGCTATTTAAAATCATCAAGTGATTTAATCGATATGGGTTATCAGATTGTAAATAATACTTTAACTTCTTACGATTATGCAGAAATAAGCCATATAGTAGGAGTAGAAAAAGCACAAGTAAAACAAATATTTGGCGTTTACGATTATAATACAAAAACAACGACTTTAACTCCACTACAATTGGCAGATTTTATAATCAATAATAAAGAGAATCCTTTATTATCAAATAAAATAGATAAAGCTTCTTTAAATCAATTAAATTTAGTGCGAGAAGTCATGCGTTCAACCGTAAATGGAATCACTTATTCATCAAAAAGTCTAAGTTCTTTATTAAATATCAATCATGACACAATGTGCTTATTATTCAGTCTATATGACTCTAAATACATAAAATCAAATGAAACAATTTCATTGCATGATTATGTTCGTTTCATTGTAAATGATGTTATGAATAATAAGGATTATTCTGATAAGTTTGACAATGAAAAAAGGGAAAAGCTAGTTACAATCCATTCTTTAATGAATCAATCCTTAAATAAAACAGAATATACCCCAAATGAAGCCTTTGCTATACTAGAAATACTAAGTGATGATTTAGATCAATCATTGATTGATTTAGTATATATGTATTATAATAGCAAAAACGATTTTGATGAAACATGGACAATGACAGTAGAAGAATTTATTAATTACTTAAATACAGATATTATAACTGATAGTCGATTCGATAATTTTATAGATAAAGATAAGAGAAAGACAATAACGAATTCTAAAAAAACAATTGACAAATCAAAAGATTTAATTGTTTCTGATAAGTATTCTAGAGTTGTTTTAAATACGAAATATTCCTTTGAAGGAGAAGACACTTATGCATTTATTCATTCTATAGAAGATAAAATTGGTAATAAAGAAGGAATTTATGTGGTTGGAAATTCCTCTATGGCTGTAGAAATGAGTAAAACATTCAACAACGAATTAAATAAAATTACTCTACTTACCATGATATTTATATTCATTGTAGTAGCTATCACATTTAAAGACTTAATTATACCTACCGTTCTTGTATTGATTATACAAACGGCCGTATATGTCACTATGAGTGCGATATCTATCTCAGGAGGAGCAGTATATTTTATCTCTTTATTAATTGTTCAAGCAATACTAATGGGCGCTACAATAGACTATGCAATTGTTTATACAGCGTATTATCGTGAATCTAGACTAACAATGGGTGTAAAAGATGCTATAATTAATGCTTATAATAAGTCAATTCATACCATCATTAGTTCATCATCCATATTAATCATTGTTACCCTTGTCGTAGCTAATTTCGCATCTGCAATTGCAGCCAAAATATGTGAAACCATTTCACAAGGAACATTTGCTGCTGTCTTACTTATTCTACTTATTTTACCAGGTGTACTTGCTACAACAGATAAAATAATTTGTAGAAAAGGATATTATAGCGAAAAGAAAAAGGGAAAAAAGAGGAATTAGAAAATAAGAAAGTAGGGATATTCAATTGATAATGTGCCTACTTTTTGTATTCCTCAAATTAAAAAAAATGATTTTTTGCATAGAATGTGCTATAATAAGTCCTTGTTAGGAGGTATATATGGCATTTCATTATCAAAATATATTGCAAGAAAAGGACCTACAATATGAAGATTTTCATGAGCAATATCAATTTATTTTAAAATATACAAAATATCGTTTAAACCACTTTATGGATACACATACAAGGGTCACTATGAAACAATTACAAAATTTAGCGGTCACCAGTATTCGAACAAAAGGAATATTTATACATGAAAATTTTTCCTTCCTAAAAGACAAGAAAAAATTCTTGTTGTAACAAATATTTTATTTCATAATCAAGAAAATTTTCTTAGAAGTATTTTTCAAGATACCAATACAACTTTAGAATCATGTTACAAATTAAAAACAGTCTTAAATGAATTAGATAGAGATGATAAAGATTATCTTGATAGTACTATGGAAGGACTTGTAAGGTACTATATGCCTGCTTTTGACTCCATTAGAATGAATATGCATCTTAAAATGTATGATGAATTTATCATATGGCGATTAATGGAACTTTTGTATACTTCTAAAGATATGGTAAATGAAAACTATCAAAAAATTAAAAAGAACATGCACTAAATCATGCTCTTTTTGTTTGAAAATGATAATTTTAATGGTTAATACTTGATACAATATAAAACTGATGTATTTGTTGGACGTGATGTATATTTTGAAGAGTAAGTTTCATTTACATTTGCACTATTCAATCCAATGCCTAATTTTACTTGTGGAATACCAATACTACTATCTGCGTTATTTCGTATATCTGCAGTCCCTATAGATGTGTATATTCCTATATTTCCTTGTGTAGAAGAATCTCTATATGTTGATATTATGGTATGCTCTGTAGCATTTTGATGCTTACCAACATCTGCTCCATTTCCTTGGTGCAGATGGTCATTAGTCCCCGTTCCCCTTAAAAATTCTCCTTTTAGATTAGGGACTGCGAAAGTGGATGTTCCGTTTCCTCCAAAGTAATTATAAATTCCAAATTCTGTTTTAATTTGTTCAGCAAGTTTTGGATATTCACTGATATTATATGTTGTTCCATCACAAAATAGATATCCATCTGGAGCATTATTTCCCATATAAGAAATTACAGTCCCAACGGGAGTTGTATCTTTCTTTGTTCCAATCTCTCCTGTTTCTTCATCAATTTCACAGTCCTCTTTTTGAACAGTTACTCTTGTTTCAGATACAGTTTTACATGCACAATACTTACTACTACATATAGCTATGGCTGTATCTCCATTCGCATTGATTTGTAGCTTTCCAGTTTTAGGCATAGAACCTTTAAATGCTAGAGCCTCTTCTTCATTTTTTACGTTTACGAATTTACCACCTATGATTTCAAAATTGATTCTCTCAGAACTTTCTTCACTACCTCCAGGTAATACATGATCTATATAAAAAACATTTCCTGCTTCTATGATTCCATAAGCAGAGTCTTCTAAGGCTCCTTTTTCTGCCCGATTAATAATGGATATAGTAGATGCTGTTGCGATTAATGCAATAACTGCTAGTATCACAATTACAGCAAGTAATTCAATTAACGTAAATCCAGTCTTTCCTTTTTTCATATCTACACTCCCCATATTCTACTTTTACATTATTTCTTTTATCTCACAGATTTGTCAACCCTCTTTTTCTTAAAGTTATATAGAAATTCTTAAGGGATTAATTTAGAAATCTATGAAATAAATATTTTCTTGCAATGTAGATAATGTGACTAACTACAAATTCATTGGAATCAATAATAATCCTACTAGAAAGACACTTGTTCTCAAATAGTATTCTAAATTTTTAAAATTAATTATACTTTTAAACCATTAAATGAAACTAACAAATCATATTATAGTTTCTTAATTTCGTCAACAGATAGCTTCGTATATTTTGCAATATCTGAAATATTCATATTATCTTCTAGCATTTGTTTAGCTATTGCTATTTGACTTTTTGCCATTCCTTCTTCCATACCTTCTATCCTAGCACTCTTTATTTGC
>CAPHZB010000057.1 GCA_948629335.1 uncultured Bacilli bacterium | reverse complement strand
TGAGACATAATCAAATACTAACACTTAAGACATTATCATATTCTAATCATAATTTTAAGGACCAATAGGTCTTTTTTCTTTACAAAAAATTTAAATTTGGTATACTATCTATACATAAAGAGGTGATAAAATGGCTTTTAATCCAGTAGATTATTTAAAAGAGGGAAAAGTGGATTTTGTCTTTGGTTTAACACTTTATGATGAAAAAAATCTTGTTTCCTATGTGCGTGAAAGTAAGAATAAAATAGAAGTTATTCATGGTTTTTTAGAACTTTTAAAGGATGAATTACCAAGATTTTGCTTCTCCATTATTTATGATGAAGATGTATATAAAGATACTACCCTTTATTTGATGAAGAACTGTGAAGATTGCATATTGAATGATGAGAAAATTAAAAACATTTTAGAACATACCGTTTGGGGGAGAGAGTATATCTTAGAACATATAGATACGTTTATTTTAAAAGAAGAAAATTATAAGGTTATTTTAGAATACATCTTTCATGATTTTGAAAATAATATGGATTTTGTACAAAAACTTTGTTTGCATAATCATTTACATACAAGGTTTCTGTTTATGAAAGCCTTAGTAGAAAACCAGTATGATAAAGTGAAAGAAGTGTATGATGATATTTTAAAATATGTAACAAGCTCTACTTATCAAGAATTTGAACAAATGACTCTTTGCCCAACAATTATGGATATAGAAGATATTTCTTCTTTAGCAATATCTATTTTAGATAAGGCACAGGATAAGAAAATGTGGACAAGATTTAAAGAATACATCATAAACGCATACGAGGAAAATGATTTAGCAACAAAATTGTTGGAATTAGATAGAAATCATTTGGAATTTCAAACTGACTCTGACCTTCTATTTTCGACATCACGTAGTTGTAAATTCTATATTTTAAAGAGTATTCCTCATTTTCTTTCTAAAGAAATGTTAGAAGAATACACAAACAAGATAAAGTATTTTAGGAAAGATGGAGATTATGATAGCACTTTAGCTCGTATTTATGGGTATGAATTGGGAAGAAAATTAGAGAGGTATACTGAGGAATATTTAGAGCAAAGTAAGAATAAAACAACTAGGTATGTTCGTTCGGGAAGCACGTCTTCTTGTTATCAAATAGGAGATTACGTAATTAAACTGTTTCATATGAAGTGGTCATATGAAGAAGTGATTTGTCCAAACCTATACTTATTTTTAAAAAATTTAGAAGAAGAATATGTACGAAATGAAAGAGGGCATATCGTTGCGGGAATTGAAGTACAGAAGTATTTAGAAAAAAGCGCTATGGTTCCTTATGAGATTTTCGGGTTTTGGAAGGATGAGTTAAAGAGATTAGGGTATTATTTAACAGATACTTTGGTTAACGGAAAATGTGGGGATAATTGTAGACTACTTGATAGTTATAGGGAAGCAGACTATTATAATCCAGAAATGTTACCTGATTGGTTTAAGGAATATCCCCTTGTTTCTGTAGACCGGGATCGTGTGTATCAACTAACCAATGAATACCCTAAACAAATAAAAGAAAGTTGGCGTTATTAATAAAAGCAAAAAAATGTTTTTTAGTGAACAAATTTTTGCTTTTTGTGGTATAATAAGAAAGAAATTTAAGGAAGTGAATGTATGGAAGAAATTATTATTAAAGGAGCAAGAGAAAATAATTTAAAAAATATTGATTTAACCTTGCCAAAAAATAAACTAATTGTTATGACTGGAGTATCAGGAAGTGGAAAGAGTAGTCTTGCTTTTGATACTATTTATGCAGAAGGGCAAAGAAGATATGTAGAAAGTTTATCCGCGTATGCAAGACAATTTTTAGGTGGTTCTGAAAAACCAGATGTAGATAGCATTGAAGGACTTTCTCCAGCAATTTCTATTGATCAAAAAACAACAAATAAAAATCCACGTTCTACCGTAGGAACCGTTACTGAAATTTATGATTATTTACGGCTTTTATTTGCGCGTATAGGAACACCCACTTGTCCAAATCATCATAGAAGTATTTCATCACAAAGTATTGAAGAGATGACGAACCAAGTATTACAATTAGAAGAGGGAACGAAAATTCGTGTTCTATCCCCTGTTGTTTATGGAGAAAAAGGAACACAAAAAGAACTTTTGGATAAATATCGTAAAGATGGTTATGTTCGTATGATTATTGATGATGTGGAATATGATTTAAGTGAAGAAATCACGCTAGAAAAAAATAAAAAACATCGTTTGTCTTTAGTGATTGATCGTTTAATTATCAAAGAAAATATTCGAAGCCGCCTTTATGAATCGATTGAAACAGCTTCTAAGGAAGCAAAAGGGAAAGTGGTTATTGATGTCATTGGCAAAGAGGAATTTCTAATGAGTGAGGCCTATGCCTGTCCTGACTGTGATTTTTCTCTTCCAGAACTAGAACCCAGATTATTTTCTTTTAATGCACCATATGGCTCTTGTCCTGATTGTAAGGGACTTGGAATTAAGTATAAATTGGATGTTGATTTGATTATTCCTGATAAAACAAAAAGTATCAATGAAGGCGCAATTACTTGTATTTCAGATGATGATACGAGTACAATACGTACCCAACTAGATACACTAGCTAAGCATTATGACATTGATTTAGATTTACCTGTTGCAAAATTAGATTCTAAAAAACTAGATATTCTTTTATATGGAACGCAAGAAATACTCGAATTTCATTATGTTTCTAAAAATGGAAACACAAGAACGAGTCGTGATACGTTTGAAGGGATTATTACCAATTTAGAACGTAGGTATATGGAAACGAAGAGTACTTGGATTCGTGACTGGATTGAAGGCTTTATGACAGAACTTACTTGTCCTACTTGCCATGGAGCACGTTTACGTAGTGATGTTTTATCAGTTTTAATTGGTGGGAAAAATATCTATGAAGTGACACAACTTTCTATAAAAGATTTATACCAATTCTTACAAAAACTCACTTTAACAAAGGAACAAGAAGAAATTGCTCGGTTGATTTTAAAAGAAATCTGTTCTAGACTTGAATTTTTAATTAATGTAGGTCTTTCTTATCTAACACTTTCTAGAAATGCATCCACTTTATCAGGAGGGGAAGCACAACGGATTCGCTTAGCAACCCAAATTGGTTCCCATTTAACAGGTGTTTTATATGTTCTGGATGAACCATCTATTGGACTTCACCAGAGAGATAATGAACGTTTGATTCAGTCCATGTTAGATATGCGCGATTTGGGAAATACACTTGTTGTTGTAGAACATGATACAGATACAATGTTACGTGCGGATTACTTAGTTGATATTGGTCCAGGAGCAGGAACACATGGAGGAGAAGTAGTTGCTTGTGGAACACCAGAAGAAGTAATGAAAAATCCAAATAGTTTAACAGGAAGGTATTTAACAGGAAAAGAAAGGATTGAAATACCTAAAAAAAGGAGAAAAGGAAATAAAACATATTTAGAAATAAAGGGAGCGAAGGAAAATAACTTAAAAAATATCAATATTAAAATTCCACTAGGAACTCTTACTTGTATTACAGGTGTATCAGGAAGTGGAAAAAGTACCCTTGTAAACGAAATTTTGTATAAGGCAGCACGTAACCATTTATATAAATCGAAAGAAAAACCAGGAATTTATAAAGAAATCAAAGGTTTAGATCTTATTGATAAAGTGGTGGATATTTCGCAAGCACCAATTGGAAGAACGCCAAGAAGTAACCCAGCAACTTATACAGGCGTATTTGATGATATACGTGATGTATTTACAGAAACGAAAGAAGCAAAAATTCGTGGTTATGATAAGGGAAGATTTTCCTTCAATGTAAAAGGAGGAAGATGTGAAGCGTGCTGGGGAGATGGTGTAAAAAAAATCGAAATGCACTTTTTACCAGATGTTTATGTTCCTTGTGAAGTGTGTGGTGGAACTAGGTATAATACGGAAACTCTACAAATTAAGTACAAAAATAAAAACATTTATGATATACTAGAAATGAGAGTAACAGAGGCAATTGAATTTTTTGATAATTTTCCAAAAATAAAAGCAAAGTTACAAATGCTTATCGATGTAGGTCTTGATTACATCAAATTAGGACAATCTGCGCCTACTTTATCAGGAGGAGAAGCTGCTCGTGTAAAATTAGCAAAGGAACTTCAGAAAAAGCCAACGGGGAAAAGTTTATTTATCTTGGATGAACCAACGACAGGTCTACATTCTCATGATATTAAGAAATTGTTAGCTATTCTAAATCGCATTGTTGAAAATGGAGATACTGTCTTAGTCATTGAACATAATCTAGATGTGATTAAAGTAGCAGACTATATTATTGACTTAGGTCCTGAAGGTGGGGATGGAGGAGGAACGATTGTTGCGAAGGGAACTCCTGAAGAAGTCAGTCAGGTAGATGCAAGTTATACAGGAAAATTCTTAAAACCTCTACTAGAAGGGAAGAAATTATGAAATTTGACTATCCATTTGAACGAGAAGACTATGTAAGATTTTTAAAAATGATGAATAAGAAAAGCAATTTCGCTTGTATGTTTTTGTTTACCATTGTCTATTTTATTGCTATTTTTGATTTACTTAAGGATAACATTTTACTCGTTTGTGTATTTTATATAGTTAGTATTTCTATTTTGTATTGTGTGTTGAAGATGATTTCTATTTTATTTGCAAGTATTATGGCAAAACGAAATGACAAATTGTTAGAGTATGCATATGGTACATATCATATTTCTATTGATAAAAAAGCAATAAAAGAAGAAATTGGGGATAAGAAATTTGAAATTAAATTTGGCGATGTTTCACATGTAAGTACTTCTAGAAATTACTTTATTGTGTATCCTAAAAATAGTGGCATTATGTATATTTTTATGAAAAGTAGTTTCAAAACGGAAGAAAAATATCAGGAATGTAAAAATATGATTTTCTCCTATGTAGAGGAGGCAAAAAAGGAAGAAAATGTTGTAGAGGAAAAGATAGAAAACCAAAAAAAGGACGATGTAAAAAAAGAAGAGAAAAAAGAACCAAAGAAGAAGACATCTTCTGGCAAAAAGAAACAAGTGCGAAAAGAAAATACCGCAAAGAGACAAGGGACAAAGAAAAAGACAAAGTAAAAAGAAAAATACTGAAAAGCAGTATTTTTTTCATAAGTTCATAAAATAGATAACGAGTGTTAAAAGTGTCGCATAGATAGAAAAGAAAACATAAGGAATTAGAAAATAAGATGCTTTTTTATTTAGTTCTTTTGTTTCATAATATAAAAATAAGGAAGTGATAAAAATAAGAACAGTATCAATAAAAGCAAAGAAAATGTTTTCTAAAGTAAAAAAGAAAAATAGGAAAAATTGATTGAATAAATAATTATAAAATAAAGATTTTTTGTATTCTTTTTCATAGCGAATATAGTTTTTATTTAAAAGAATAGTAATGCTGATGGCAATAAAAAAATAAAGAATAGTCCAAATAGGAAAAAATAAACTTTTAGGTAAGGCAAAAACAGGTAGATGAATTTTATCATAGAACGAAAAATTAGAGGAAAATAAAAGCCCAGATAAGAACCATGGAAAGAATGCAACTAAAAAACGAAATAAAGTCTTCAATTTAGATCACCTCTTTACAAAATATATGCACTTTAGTATAATAGTATTACGTTTGAGGTGATGAATGTGGATACAATACAACTAGGACAGAATGATGAAATCGTTATGAAACTATTACATTATTTTATAACGGAAAAGGGATATAATCCTATCATTCTACATGGAGTAAAGGATGAAATATGGCTTGAAAATATGGAAGAAGGCTATGAAATTATTCGCATCGTATCAGAATATATTCATAACAATGAACAGTTGCATTTTAATTTGTTTCGGACGAGACAGATTATTAAAAAAATTAAAAAGTCAACATGTACATTTAAGGTAAATACATTAAGTTTGTTTGTGAACTTAGGGGAAAATGTAACGATTAAAGAATTTGAACATACAAATCGCATTGATTGTGCGAAAATTGGTTCCATTGCTGATTTAAACAAATACGATTTTATTATGCAAGTGTTTCCAAATATTACAGTAAAAACAGATTTTAAAGAAGAGGGAATGCGGTTATTTTTAAAAATAACAGAAGACATTTCACATAAAAATGAACAAACCTCTTTACAAGCTGAAGATGTATTTAAAAAGAAAAAACCAGTTCTTACTATGATGATTATTGCCATAAATATTTTACTATTTGTATTGATGTATATTTTAGGCGATGGATCAGAAGACAATTATACTTTAGTTCAGTTTGGAGCGATGGTAAAGGAATTGGTGCAAGAGGGAGAATTCTACAGATTATTGACCAGTGGTTTTTTACATATAGGAATTTTTCATTTATTATGTAATATGTACTGTCTATATATTGTCGGTGGAGAAGTGGAAAGTTTTTATGGAAAATGGAAATTTTTACTGATTTATTTAGGAAGTGCCATCTTAGGAAATTTACTATCTATGGCTACGACAACAGGAATATCAGCAGGAGCAAGTGGAGCCATATTTGGATTATTTGGTGCTCTAATCTATTTTGGTTATCACTATCGTGTTTATTTGGGTTCCGTTATTCGTTCACAAATTATTCCATTAGTGATTTTAAACTTAGGAATAGGATTTATGTTACCTGGAATTGATAATGCAGCTCATATTGGTGGTTTAATTGGGGGAGTAGTTCTTTCTGCTGGTTTAGGGGTAAAATATAAATCAACAGTGGGAGAAAAAGTAAACGGTTTTATTTTAACTACGATATTTACTGTATTTTTAGTTTATCTTGCTTTCTTCCTTCATTAAAAAATTTTTAATAGTTGCGAAAAGTCCTTCTTTTGAAGGATTTTTTCGCATGTGGCACGATTTTACATTCCCTATTTTTTGTGTTATACTATATAAGGTGTTTGTATGAAAAATAAAAAAGTCTATCTTATCTATGCAATTGTTTTGTTAGTTGCCTTTCTTGTATCCATTCCATCATGGATGAAGTTACAAGAGCCAACTGCTACTGTGTATTCAGGAGAAAAGAGAACGGTTAAACTTCCAACGCTTAAGATTATTGATGAAAAATCAGAAAGTAGACCAATTGCGGTCATGATTAATAATCATAATTATGCAAGGACAAATCATGCAGGACTTCAAGATGCTTTTGTAGTATATGAAATGATTGTAGAAGGTGGAATTACAAGGTTGATGGCTATCTATAAGGATCAAACAACGGAACGTATTGGAAGTGTCAGAAGTTCTAGACATAACTTTTTAGATTATGCAAGTGAATATGATGCAATTTATGTACACTTTGGTTGGAGTAACTTAGCGAAACAGGATATTTCTTCTTTTGGTATTCAGAATATTAATGGTTTATATGATAACAGTGGTTTTTGGAGGGATAGAACTTTAAAGGTGCCAGTAGAACATACAGCCTTTACGAATATAGAACGAATTTTAGAAGTCGCAGAAAAAAAGGGGTATGATGTAACGACAGAGAAGAAAGTGCCTCTTCATTATCAGGTATATCCTATCTCTTTAGAGAAAAAGTTGGATGCAATAAAAGCGGATAAAATTGTTTTACGATACTCAAATTATATGACAACTTCGTATATGTATGATGCAGAAAACCAAGTATATAAAAGGTATGCCAATGGGAAAGAACATGTGGATGCTATTACGAAAGAACAATACTATTTTAAGAATATTATTGTTATGAAAGTAAAGAATTATTCTGTTGATTCCTATGGAAGGCAAAATTTAGATACAACAGGCTCTGGGGAAGGCTATTATATAACGAATGGTTATGCAAGAAAAATCAAATGGGAGAAAGAGACTAGAACAAGTGATACAATCTATACATATGAAACAGGGGAGGAAGTCGTACTAAACGATGGAAATACATTTATTCAAGTTCAGCCCATTACAGAGGAGACTGTAATTGAGGAAGTTTCTAGTGATTCGTAATCCTAGAAAAGAAGAAATGAGAATATACTATAGTAGGTGATACTTTTGAAATTAGGAAGCAATGATTTAAAATATACACTTTTAGTACAGGACATATTGGAAAATGAAGATTTTTGTAAATTGAAATATATTGAACATCATGCAACAAATAAATATGTACATTCTTTGCGTGTTTCTTATTATGCCTATAAAATTGCCAAAATACTCAAATTAGATGTGGAGGCGGTTGCAAGGGCAGGACTACTTCATGATTTTGCTATTAGTAAGAATGGAAGAGACTTTAAGGAACGATTTATTGAAACATTTACACATCCGAAAGTAGCACTGATGGAATCTAAAGAGAGATTTACATTGTCTGAGATGGAGGAAAATATTATTGTTTCTCATATGTTTCCATTTTATATAGCTCTTCCAAAGTATATGGAAAGTTGGCTTGTAGTGGCGGTGGATAAGACAATCGGTTCTGCGGAACTTTTAAAGAAGTTCTTTAATCGAGCTACTTATTTTGCAAACGTGTATATTTTAGTTTTATTTAGTATTTTAAAATAGACTTAGGTCTATTTTTTTTGTTAAAACTGTGTTATAATGAATTTATGTGAGATGTCCTCGTAGCATAATAGGATAATGCAATCGCCTCCTAAGCGGTAGACTGGGTGTTCGATTCACCCCGGGGACGCCATTTAGAGGATAAGAGGCTTGTCAAAAGCCTTTTTTTATGATACTATGTATTTGTCAAGGAAACTTGCATAAAATAAAAAAGGGAAGTCTTAACTCTGCTAAGTTGAGCACTTACCACAAATGTGAAAGCACTTAATCCAAGAGATTGAGTGCTATTTTGTGTGCCAGGCATGGCATATAACTAGGTGGTGAAAGTCCACTATACACGT
>CAPHZB010000056.1 GCA_948629335.1 uncultured Bacilli bacterium | reverse complement strand
GCATTTCCATAGTTTGCTTTATTATATAAATCATCTAATGCATTTTGTACTGTTGTTTGATTATTTTTATTATAACTGACTCCATTCGATGGGGGATTCGCACTTGTAGCATTTATACTTAATGTCGCTAAAATCATACATAATAAAAATAACTCTATTCCTATTATTACTCTATGTTTTTTCTTTTCACTCATAGCTATTCTCCATTTCTACATACTATTATTACTATGTATACATTATACCCTCCCCCCCTGAAATTGTCAAGTACATTTTTTCTTATAGATACGCAAATTAATTTGAAATGAAATATGCAAATTATTCTGTAATACAGATTTGCACACTAAAATAACCAGTTTTCATCAAAATAAAATAACCACTTTTTCACCACTTTAATTTGTACAACCTATAAAGTTTAATTTAGAAATTAAAAAACCAGAGTTTACTCTCCAGTTTCTTTAATTCTCTACTTTACGCTTTCCATCTTGCCTCTACATCACAGTTACTACTATGTGGTGGAGGATTTGGTGGATCCATCTTTATAATCATTGGAATCCGAAATGCCTTTCCAAAACCAACACATGTACCTGGTTGTAAGCTTTTTTGCTTTTCAATAATTTCCTGATTAATATTTGGAAGCATTTTTGCAATATAATCTAAATCCCTTGGGTGGTTCATTTTAAAAATTAAAAAGTTGGAACACTGCGAAATAACCGTTTCTGAAATTTCAACAGGTCTTTGTGAAATTAAATTAAAAACTAAACCATATTTTCTCCCTTCTTTAGCAACCCTATCAAAAATATTATAACCAAGTAAAAACTTATCATTATCGTTTTGAACATAACGGTGTGCTTCTTCTAGAAAAATATGAAAAGGAATAGACGCCCTTACCTTTAAAGATTTTGTAAATGTAAATAACATTTTTGTATAAATTTTTGTAATCACTTTTGCGATTCTGTCTTCAATGTCCTCTAGATTAAAATTAATAATTTGTGCTTTTTTACCGGGCGCATACGTAACAAGTGTGGCGATATAATTTTCTAATGTAATATATTGTGGATAACAGAAATACTTTGCATTTTCTCCAATGACAATTGAATGAAGTCTTACCTTTAAGGCAATTGCCTCACTATATGTCTTCGCATTTCTTAAAAGCCCTTCTGAAATTAAAGTAAAACTTAAAGCTTTCTCTAAATCTTCCAAAGTAAAATAATGACTTTCTCTTGATTCATATTTATCTAGGCTATCATCAATAAAATCAGAAATATATTGTGTTACTAAAATACTTTCTGTAAAATTTCCTTCCTTATCAATAATAAAACAATCTCTAAATTTACGAACGTATCCAATTCCTTGTACAGGGGCTTCTAAATTAAACTCTTGGGTTGAACAAGTTGCTAGAATAGAGAAAATATCATTTCTCTTTGCTGTCGCACTTTGATTTGTATATAAAATCGTCATAATAGCCTTTGCTATTAAATGGTTTTTATACTTAATAGACATTTCATCTGATTCCGAAAAGATACGTACTAATTTAAGCATTTCCTCTATAATAGGAAGTTGCGAATGATCGGTTGCATCAAGTAACAAAGCCATATCATCTACATCAAGTAACCATAATGGAATCGAAAGTAAATTTCCTTGTGTATCATTTACATTGGTTGTATAATATTTAAAATAAAAATTTGGATTGATTTTGTTAATATCTCGAAATGCGGTATGATATTCTCCGTAAGCATCAAAAATGAAAAAATTGGAACGAAGTGGCACTACATTTTTATTCGTGAATACATTCTGCATCAACCTAGCAAGTCCCCATGATTTACCACTTCCTGTATTTCCAAAAATAGCAGAGTGATTAGAAAACATATCGTTGACGTCAATATAAAGAGGAAAATCATTATATAGTGGAGACTTTCCTATCAACATACTACTTGGGGTTTCTCTACCTACAATTAATCCAAATTCTTCTTCAGTGATAATTCGAACATTCGCAGATAAACTAGGTTTACGAATAACACCACCTAAAAAGCGATTATCTTTAATTTCTCCTAAAAAACGAACTTTGATTAGTTCCATATCCATATCTTCTACTTCACCGATAATTTTCTTTTGGCTATCTTCAAAGACAATATGCATATTCATCATATCTTGTGCTAGAACATTTCCTTCTACTTTAATATGCGCGACATTATCAGATATATATATAATTTTTCCTATCATTTTCTCATCCCCTCTTTATAGAATTTCTTCAATTTTTTCTTTTAACTTTTCATCTTCAATTAAGTTAAGTATCTTTTTATTTTTTTCATATATGTGTAATGTGTTTTCATAAAATAGTAATTTTTCTTCTGTATCTTTCATGCTTTTATGGATGGCATTCCGAGTAACATTATAGTTTTCACTCATTTCAGAAAGTGTTAAATTATTAAAATAATAGTCTTTAAAATATTCCTGTTGTTTTTCTGTAAATAATTCCCCGTAAATAGCAAATAAATTTCCAAGATAAATTTGTTTTTCCATTATAAAAATACCCCAGAGAAAAGTCTTTTTGTTATAATTCTTTTTTTATTCCTCATCCACGCCACCTATATCACTAAATAAACCATAAATATATTTTTCAATATCAAAAGATTTTAAATCTTCTTTTCCTTCTCCAAGACCTATATATTTTACAGGGATTCCAACTTCTTCTTTAATAGCAAGAACAATTCCACCTTTCGCTGTACCATCTAATTTTGTTAAAACAATTCCTGTAATATTTGTAATTTCTTTAAATCCTTTGGCCTGACTAATCCCATTCTGCCCCGTAGTAGCATCTAATACCAAAAGAGTTTCATGTGGTGCCTCTGGAATATGGGTTTGGATGACCCGGTTCATTTTTTCAAGCTCATTCATTAAGTTTGTTTTATTTTGAAGACGACCTGCTGTATCAACAAGAACTACATCAAAATTTTCGTTCTTTGCTTTTTCCATTGCATCGTAAATAACACTCGATGGATCGCTCCCCTCTTTTTTTACGATGCTTGCTCCTGTTCTTTCTGCCCACTCCTCTAATTGTTCAATTGCGCCTGCTCTAAAGGTATCTCCCGCTACTAGTAAAACTTTTTTCCCTTCTCCTATTAGTTTATAAGCAATTTTTCCAATCGTTGTCGTTTTTCCTACACCGTTTACACCGACAAATAGTAAAACTGTTGGACCTTCATTACTATAATGAATTTTATTTGTTAAAATAGAATCTCCTACGTAAATAATAAACATTTCATCAACAATAATTTCTTTTAGATCAGAAGCGTCTTCGATTTTTTCTTGAGCTACACGTTTTCGCAAACGATCAACAAATTCCATCACCGTTGCAACACCAATATCAGCTGTAATTAAAATATCTTCTAATTCTTCAAAATAGGATTCATCTATTTTTTTATGGCGTAGTGCTAAAGCGGTTAATTTTGATTTTAAATCATTTCTTGTTTTACAAAGACCTTCCGTATATGTTTTTACTTCTTCTAAATCTTTTTCATTTTTCTTTAATACTTTTTTTAAATTATCAAATAATTTCATATTCTCACTTTCCTTACTTCCTATTCTACTATAAAATGAAATAAAAAACAAACCTAAAGTGGACAAAAGAAAAAAAATAGTCTATAATGAACATGTTCATTTCATCTTACAAAAAAAGAAAGGAGTTTAAAATGAAATTTAAAGAAGAGGGCGATACAAAGATATTCGCACTTGGTGGTTTAGGTGAAGTCGGAAAAAATATGTATTGTGTAATGCACGCAAACGAAATCGTAATTACGGATGCAGGAATGCTTATGCCTGATAGTACACTAATGGGGGTTGACTATGTCATTCCAGATTACACATTTTTGAAAAAAAATGAAGATAAAATTAAGGCTCTATTTATAACACATGGGCATGAAGACCATATAGGAGGAATTCCTTTTTTACTACAGACAGTCAATATTCCCCTTATTTATGCACCAAATCAAGCAGTTGGTCTCATCCGTAAAAAGTTAGAAGATAGAAATATACAATATAAAAATTTAATCGTTTATGATGAAAAAACTAAAGTAAAATTTAAAAATATTGAGGTATCATTTTTTAGAACTACCCATTCCATTCCTGATTCACATGGAATTTGTATTGAAACGCCTAATGGAACAGTTGTAACAACAGGCGACTTTAAATTTGACTTAACGCCAATTGGTCCTATGGCAAACTTACATAAAATGGCTGCGATTGGAAAACATGGAGTTACCTTATTACTTAGTGATTCAACAAATGCATTAAATGAGGGCTTTTCCCTAAGTGAATCTAGAGTAGATAGTGCTCTTTCTGACATTTTTGAAAAACAAACAGGACGAATTATTATTGCAACATTCGCATCCAATATATATCGTTTGAAACATATTGTAGATACATGCAAAAGAAATGGAAGAAAAATTGCTATATTTGGAAGAAGTATGCAGAATAATATTGAAATTTCCATTAGTGGTGGCTATATTAAAAACAAAGATATTTTTGTAACTGCGGAAGAGGCAAACCATCTTCCTTTAGATAAGGTTTGCATTCTTTGTACAGGAAGTCAAGGAGAACCACTTGCTGCCTTATCAAAAATAGCCGATGGGTCCCATAAACAGATTAAATTACAACCCAATGACGTTGTTATTTTCTCATCCTCAGCGATTCCAGGAAATGCAGCCTCTATTGGTAAAATAATCAATAAACTATATTTAAAAGGTGTAGAAGTATACACCAATACTTCTTTAAATGACATTCATACAAGTGGACATGCCAATGAAGAAGAACTAAAATTAATGATCCGACTTATACAACCAAAATACTTTATGCCATTTCATGGTGAATATCGAATGTTAAAAAGACACGCGGATATTGCAGTTTTATGTGATATTCCAAAAGAGAATACTTTTGTGATGCAAAATGGAGAAGTTTTATCCATGAAAAAAGGAGTAATAAAAAAAGAGGGCCTCATCCAGGCAGGGGATACTTATGTAGATGGAAACCGTATTGGTGATGTTTCTACTTCTATCATCCGTGATCGGAAAATTATGGCATCAGATGGAATTATTGTCATAATTGCCAGTATTGATGCAACTAAACCTGCTCTTTTAGGAAAGGTAAATATTTCAACTCGTGGTTTTGTTTTAGTGAATGATAATGCCGAACTTTTAACAGAGTTAGAAAATGTTGCTCGTAAAACCATTCTAGCAGGATTACATAAACCTGTAAATTATTCAGATATTAAATCAGAACTAATTACAAATATTCAATCTGAAGCATTTACAAAAACAGGTAGAAGACCAATTATCTTACCTGTGATTATGGATGTAAAAAGAACAAAAGTAACAAAAAAGGATATAAAGTAATTGTATCCTTTTTTATGTGTAGTTCAAATTTTCTATACGAGGTAAGGTAATAATTACCTGTGTTCCTTTTTCTAGTTCAGATGCATATTTTATTGTTCCTCCATGTCCTTTAATAATTTCTTTTGATAAATATACACCTAGTCCAGTTCCTGTTTTCTTCGTTGTGAAAAAAGGTTCGCTCATTTTTTTTAGATTTTCACTCGTAATCCCCACTCCAGAATCCTCAATCATAATTTTGATTGTGTCTTTGTTTTCTTTTGTATATATCTTTAAAATTTTCTTTTCTTTTTGCTCCATAGATTCAATACTATTTTTAATCAAATTAATAATCACTTGGTTAAGCCGATTATAGTCAGCCTCCATGAATACTTCTTCATCGGATATGCGTAAATCAGTTTTAATCTTCTTTTCCTTTAAAAGAGGACTTACACTATCAATAACATTTTCAAGTAAGTAATTAATATCTAATGTTTCTTTTTCAATTTTTATTTTACTAATTGATAAGAAATCTTGTAATAAAGTAAGTACCTTTTCTATCTCACTTCTTAAAATAGGGATATACTTTTTACTATGTTCTTTATTATCTGTATCAAACATATCTAAATACCCTTTACATACAGCAATTGGATTTTTAATCTCATGTGTAATTTTAAAAAGAGATGCTCTTAATCTTTTTTCTTCATCTAATAAAGAAATAGCATTGGAGTATAAAATCATATCTTCTGATTTTTTTAAAATGAAAATCGTAAATCCAACAAGAAAGTAGAAGATTAAAAGAACTAAAAAAATTTGGAACAATTCTACTGTATTTCCATATACAGTAGGTGTTTTAAATAAAAAATAGCTATAAGCAAATGCAGATTTCACTAAAACAAAGACAAATGCATCTTTTGTATAATCATGTCTTCGATAAGATAATACTTTATATAAAAGGTAACAGCTCGTTCCTTCAACCAAAAGAAGTATAATATGTTCTCCAAAGAATTCATTCATAAACACAATTTGAAAAACAGTGATAAATAGAAAAGAAATTTCTCTTTTTTTGATATAAGCAAGAATAAGGGGAACATTTAAACAAAAGTAAAGCAGATAGGAATATTTTGGTGTATAAATTTTTGTCATCAGATAAATCATTGTAAAAAGTGATACATCAAAAGAGATGTTTCTTCTTTCTTTATCCGTATTTTTAATATAAATTTGATAAATCATCCAAATAGATAGTGGAAAAATAATAAAAATTACTTCTAATAGAATATTGTCAAATAATGTCATAAAATCACCTACTCCCATTATAGGTATATAGAGTGTCAAAATTTGTCGAATTTTGTATAAAAGAAAAAAGTGATTGAATCACTTTAAATCATCAATATGTTTTTTTAATTGATAAGCACCCTCTCCAAGAATTATTTTTAATTGATTATCAATCTCAACAATTCCCTGAGCACCCAATTTTTGAATTGCATCTTTATTCACAATATCTACGTTCTTAAGGGTAACAATAAACCTAGATTTATTTACTTCATAACTAATAATATTATCTTTTCCACCTAAATAAGTCACAAGTTTATTTACTTCAAATTGAAAATCTTTCTTTTTTGATTTTATAATTGCTATTGCAACAATAAGTAATACAAATGCAATAATCATATACTGTATATAGTCCATAGAATCACCACTATTATTATACTATACTTTTATTTTATTTAATAGTTTTTTTTCGAAATTCGTGTATATCCAACAAAATGACTTCTTAATTATACTAGAAGCGAGTTAGACGTATAGGTGCTGTAGCAAGTCTCCCAAAACTTGAAAACTTGGAGCTAATAAACTCGTAACTTTTTCTAGATGCAAAGTATGTCATTTATTTTTTTACTAGTCTATATTTTTAATTCAATCCCAGTATAAAAATAACACAGAAAGGAATTCTAAATAAAAATTTAATTCAATACTAGCTACAGTAATGCCTCATTCTCTTAAAAACTATGTCGAAAAAGTAGATATGAATTGTAATAAGATACATATTTTAGTAATATAAAATTGGTGATCAAAATGAGTTTATCAAAGTATAAGGTAGAAAAATCATTAATTTTTATTATGATTCTCTTTTTTATCATTAGTATTATTACCATCTATAGTGCAGGTTCACTTGATGGCGATAACGCTAATTTATATATGAAACAATTGATGTGGTATGTTTGTGGTATCATTTTGGTGTTCTTTATCATGTTTGTAGGCAATGACTTTTTCATTAAGAATAGCTTTATTCTTTATCTTCTGGGAAATATTGTTTTACTACTTCTTCTCTTTTTTGCAAGACCAATCAATGATGCGAAATGTTGGTTTGAAATAAAGGGAATCGGTACAATTCAACCTAGTGAATTTATGAAAATTATTCTTATTCTTTTTTTGAGTAAACAGATTGATGATTTTAGAAGAAAATACGCAAATCCTACAGTAAAAGAAGAATTTTTGTTTCTACTAAAAATCATAGGAATTGTTTCTATACCAAGCCTTCTAACTTTTTTAGAACCAGATACGGGTGTTGTTTTAATTTATCTACTAATTACATTAATCATGCTTTTTATTGCGGGTATCCGTTTTCGATGGTTTTTCCTCCTTATTTTTTTATGTTCACTCGGAATAGGAACTATATTATTTGTTTATTTTCAAAATCAAGATTTATTTATTAAAATATTCGGAACTAGTTTTTTCCTTCGAGTAGATAGACTCCTAGATTGGTCAAATAAAAGTGGCTTTCAATTAGAACATGGACTATTCTCTATTGGTTCTGCTGGTCTTTTTGGACATGGAATAAAAAAAACACCTTTGTATTTTCCAGAAGCACATACGGATTTTATCTTTGCTGTATACGCTTCTAATTTTGGATTACTAGGTTCATTGTTCCTTTTATGTCTTATTATCTTTTTTGATTTAAAACTCATTCAAACCGCTTTAAAAACTGGTTCAAATATATATAAATATATCACTGCTGGAATTGTTGGAATGCTTATTTATCAACAAATTCAAAATATAGGAATGACTTTTGGGGTGATGCCTATTACAGGTATTACATTGCCTTTTATTAGCTATGGAGGTTCTAGTTTACTAAGCTATATGTTTATGGTAGGAATTCTTTTTAATATTTCTAATGATGCACTTAGACACAAACGAAGGTATTAATTTTAAGAAAAAAACTACTTTTTAAGCAGTTGATAAAGATATACTTTCTTTCTATGTACAAATGCATGTTTAAAAATAGACACTTAAAAACTATATCAGTTTTTGCAACTCTTTAATAGGTAGTGAGGTTGCTTTACTTACTTGCTCTATGGGAATTCCCATTTGTAAAAAATTTTTAGCTGTTTTTTTAATGCCTTCCTTCATTCCTTTTTTCATACCCTTTTTCATACCTTTTTCTTCCGCAAGTATCCTCTCAGATGCAATTATCTTTTGTGCATGTTCCTCTGGACTAATCCAATTATCAATGCTAAACCCTTTAAATGCTTCACTCCATTTAATCAATTCATCCATATAATCCCTCA
>CAPHZB010000055.1 GCA_948629335.1 uncultured Bacilli bacterium | reverse complement strand
GAGAGGGACAAATTAAATAGAGAAAATCTTTATTTAATTTTCTCTACTCGATTAACAAGATTTACAAGAGAAAAATTAAAAAGTTTTGAACAAAAACGATATGTTTTTGAACATTTGTGTATAAAATATAGAGAAATGCTTAAAATGTTAATTATAAGTAAAAAACTATTCATTTAAATGATTGTATTTGATATAATGTAGAGCGAGGTAAGGACTGATGAAATATGAACCGATTGTTTTTATTAGCGCCTAAAATTGTTTTGAATAAGTATGTTTTAGATCATTTTGAGAGTCTTTCTGTCGAAGATTTTCTTTTAATAAAGAAAAGAATAAATATACCAAGTGATTATTTTAGTACCCACGAAAATGATACATTAAAACAGAGTAGTAAAGTTTTAAGTCATATGCTAGATATCAACATAGAGTCATTTAGAAATTTTGATGCAAAAGCATTTTCTATAGAGTGTATAGATAAATTGGCTTCTAAAAATGTAAAAATAAAGGAAGAAGATCTTGAAAAGTATCCAATACTTTTAGAAAATAAAGAACTATGTGAAAACATGATTCGTGAAAATCCAATACTGGTAAAAAAAATGCAAGATTCTCAAATTACTTGTAGAATAGCCTCCTTATTAGCAGAATCTGGTTATGTGCCTGATGAAGATGATTTTACGAGATGCCCTTCATTTTCAAAAAATGAGGAATTAGTTATGAGAGGGATAGAAAATCATCCAAATGTTATCTTAAAAATTCCTAATTTATCTATAGACAATGTGTCTATAGCATTAAAGAATGGATTCGTTCCTAAAAAAGAACATTTCCATTCTTATCCACATTTAAAAAAGTTTAATCAATTGTTAGAGAAAGCCTTTGAATTTGATCCATCAGTAATTAGCGTCTTTGATAAAGAACATTTAAGTAGAATTCATGTATTAGAAGCGAGTAAGCGGGGGTATATCGCTGATGAAAAGGACTTAATTGAAAATGAAGATTTAACGAGATATCCATGTATTATGGAACCAGCAATAAGGAAGAATCCTAAAATAATTGTTTATTTGAGTACTGTTTGTCCTATTTCTCCATTAGTAATAAAAGAGGCTTTGCAAAACTATCAAATTACGAAACAGGATTTAGAGACATTTCCGAATCTGACTAAGAATGATTCTATTATGTGTTATTTCCCCCAGTTTAGGCTTTATTCAGCACATTTAACAGAGAGTGAAAAGAAAAAAGCGTTAGAAAATGTGATAAGAAATAATCAGATTTTAACGATTGATGCACTTCCTTTTTTAGATAATCGATTTGGGGCGAAGACTGATATAAATAAACTAAATAAGTTAATCAGTTGCGTAAAAATATCGATTGATGAAAATGATATGGATGAGCAACAGTGTTATTTTCAAATACTTGATAAGATTATTGATGGAATCGTAAGAATTCGTTATACACAAAATAAGACTTCTTTCTTATATGCAGATATTGCTTCGTTACATAATGATTTAATGGTCGTATTTCAAAAGATGAGCATTACGAGAAATCTAAATTATATTGATTCATTTGTTGTTAATCTGCACATTTTTGTTGGGAAACGTATTTCAAAAGAATATCTAGATAAAGTGGTCACTCAGTTTTATCAAATGCATTTAGAAGGAAAAGATGTAGATTTATTAGTGACAAGTGATTTTTGTAATTTTGTATTAAATGAACATAGAAACTATTTTGTTAATAAAGAAAAGGAAAGAATTCTAGAAGAGGCAGAAGCAAAGATGACTTTATCTCATGGAAAAGTGAATACAATATTGAATGGTAGAAGATTAAAGAAAGTCGAATATATGATTAAAAATAAGCAATGGTGTGCATTAGGGATTACGGAAGAACAATTCCATGAAGTAATTAACAAGACAGAAGAATCTATTCTAAACAATAAAGATGTTAATAAATCTGGTATAAGTATAAAAAAAGATGAGTTAGATTTATTGGCTATTCATTTTGTGAATAATGGAACTATAACATTGGATATAGCACAAGAAGTTTTAAATAGAAATAATATAGATGTAATGAAGTTTATTGTTCATAAATTTGAACAAATAAAATTTAAGCTGATTTCAAATGTAACTTTATCAGAAAAAGAAATGAATATTTCTAGGTCTGAAAAACAAAAATTAGGGGGTTTAAATCATAGAAATTATGTGATTGCAGAGAAGAATAGGTATGTAGAGAATTTAGCTTCTTTATTATTACAACTAGATGATAAAGTCTTACACAAGATATTAGAAAATGAAGAAATAGTACATGAAATCGCATATTTGTTACCTTTACTTGATTTAATAAAGGAATTTTCTGTGGATACATTTTTAAATATATTATCCAATTATCATTACCTCAGATATAAAATTGTAAAGACAGAAGATATGGATTATTCCTCTCTTATTTTAAAGAAAATAGATGATGTCATTACCTTAGCAAATGCCTATAAATCTATTGATAATATTACTCTCTTTGCTTTGGGTGAAAATATTGTTTCTTATGTGGGGGAGCAGAATAGTCAACAATACTTGCATTTTTATTTAAAGATATTAGATAGATTAACGGGAAGTATACCACCTGTTTGTATGCAACTAGATGGTTATCATATAGAGTCAGGGTTCTATTCTGATCCAGAAAGATTACTCATTGGAAAGAAAATTGCAGGTAGCAGTTGTATTGATTTATTAAATCCAGCAGGGGTAAACACTTATGTAGAATCGTTATTTTCTTGTTCTGGGGATGTTATCTTATTTAAAGACCAGCAGAATAATCTTTTATCGCGAGTCCTCCTTTTTAGAAAGGGCAACTTTATACAAATGATTACACGTTTTAATGATAAAACTCCCATAGAGGTATATAAGAGAATTGCTGAAGAAATGATGAAAAAGGCTATTGTGGCTCAAGATAATATTGACTACATTTTTATAAATGCGGATAATAAGAATCTAGATGAAAGTGGTTACATTACATTGCAAGATACTAGGTTTAAATTAAATTTCCCCCATGCAGATACATGCGGAATTGCAATTTTATTAACTTCGAAAGAAAATGTACAAGATAGTAGTGATATTAGATTAGATTTTGATGTATTAGAAAAAAAGTGCTATATAAAATTACGAAGAGAGATAAATTATCAGCCTACAGAAGAAGAGATAACAAGACTTAGAGCACTTTACATTGTTATGGAGGAAAATGTCGTTGAAAGGGAAAATAAGGTACAAAATTTTGAACCTTTCTATAAAAAAGAGTATCGAGAAGTTTTTTGTGGTGAGGATTGGTATATTGCTATTAAGGAAGATGGAACTTTAGAAGAATTGGCTTTTCCACTAAAAGACCCTAGAATTTATGAAGAAATGGAACAGATAAGAAAGTGTTTACATTTAAAAGGAAAGAAAACATTATAGGAGAGAAATTTCTTACTATTACCTTAGTATACAGCATTACATAAATAGATAATATAAGAAAAAGTGCTATAGAAAAAGAGAGGAAAACCTCTCTTTTAATAAAAATAAGAAAATATTTATAAAACTAAAAAAAGGATATGTTAAAATACTTCTTTCTTGACAATTCTCCTTTTTCTTTTATACAATGGTAATATCATAATAGGGAGGTTTTAATTATGTTATTTAAAATGTATACAAATCCAAAACAAGAGAAAAATAAAAAGAAATATAAGATTCCATCTTTAGTTAATAATAACTATTTTACGAAAAAAGAGACAAAATATTTTCTTAAACTTACAGATTATGTTGGAATCTTAGAAAAAAATGCATATATAAAGTGTGGTATATCTTTAAAGGAATATATGCATCCCTCTAGAAAGACACTTGCTAAAGTAAAGCGCTTTTTAGCAAATCCCAAATAACGATAGGAGACAATTTATGAAAAATAAGATTGATGTATATCTGGATGATGAAACAAGTTATCAAAATCAGTTTCATAAGAATCGGATTTCTCCAGAATTTAGTGATTATATTTTAGAAGAATGTAAAACAATCTCTTTAAAAGAGGATTTGGAGATTCATGTATACTGTAAAGAGGAATTGGACAAAAAAGAACAGATACATTTAGTTGATATGATTCGAAGAAACTATGGTATTGACATTCAGGAATTACTTTTGTATGCAGAGAAGAATACTTTAGTGAGTCTCATATGTATATTAGTTGGTATTCTTATCTTATTTATTTACTTATTTGTAGATATTATTCCTATTTTATCAGAAGTGATTTTAATTATTGCATGGGTTTTTATATGGGAAGGAATATATAATTTATTATTTGACGGTATAAAGAATAAAATTCATATAAAACGATTAAGAAAATTGACAGAGTGTAAAATCATATTCAAAAAACAAAAATAGCTTTTAGCTATTTAATTCTCTTTTAGTATACTTTCATATAAAAGATCTACAATATAGTTACTAGGTTCTAAATGGTACTTTTTCATGAGTATTTCGATAAGATTATCACTATACTCAGTATTCAAAAAGTTACAAATCGATATTTTTTCATTTGGTAAATTTTTGAGATAGCTTCTTGTATAATCATTATTTAAAATTAGAAGTGGCAAACCACAACTCCACGTAGAAAAAGTATCGATTAATTCTTTTGTAGATTCAAGATAAATGAATTTTTCTTTATCATAAGAGGTAAGCGCAATCAAGTCAGGAATACATACTTTACTAGGATTTAATCGATAGTCAAATCGATCTAATAATTGTAACCCATCTATTTTTAAAGCACTTACTTGGACAAGTTCTCCTGTTTCTTTTTTATTTGTTGTTGGAATAATTTCGATAATAATATATTTCTCTTTTAAAATATCCATATATACCTCCACAAATATTGTAACATATATTTAAAAGAAATAGGAAATATGTTAGAATAAAAGAAATGGGGAAGGATTTATATGGCAAATATTATAGATTATATTGGATACTATAAAAATAAAACATTTGATGAGGTACCATTTAATGATGTGGATGCTCTTATTTTCGCACAATTTTCTTATATTGAACTTGGCAAATTCTTATCAAAAAAAACAATGCCTATTTCTGTTTATGACTTATCGACTATTTATTTTGCTAGTGTAAAACCAGAGAATATGAAAGGAAGGCCTCTCCTTTTTAGAGAAACGTATCATTTGTTTGAAGTTATGAGAGATACAGAACGGTACAAAAATATATTAATTACAAATTATAAAAATGTTGTTGATGATGAAAAACAATTTGGAGCAATTACTTTTAAAAATCCAAAGAAGTGGATTTATATTGCGTTTGAGGGAACAGATAGTTCAATTATTGGTTGGAAAGAGGATTTTGATATGTCGCATGCCTTTCCTGTTCCTAGTCAACAGATGGCTATTGATTATTTAGAGGAAGAGGTTCATTTTTTTGATAAGAATATTTATGTTGGAGGACATTCTAAAGGTGGGAATTTAGCACTCATCTCTTGTATGATGGCTTCTAGTTTTGTAAGAAATCGTGTGAAGTCTATTTACAATTTTGATGGTCCTGGTGTAAGAGAAGAGGAATATCATAGTGGTGCTTATGAACGAATTAGTAAAAAAGTAAAAATGTTTGTTCCAGCACAAAGTGTTGTCGGAATGATTTTGTATCATGATTTGAATTATACAGTTGTGGAAAGTTCAAACAAGGGTCTGTTTCAACATGATGGAATGAGTTGGCAATGTTTTGGAAGTTTTTTTGTGGAAACAGAGTTAAGTGAAAAAAGCATTCGATTTTATAAGGAAATGCGTGCTTTCTTAAAGGAAATTCCAAAGGAAGAACGAGCAGAATTTGTAAGTAGTATCTTTTTAGTGTTAGATAAAGCAGGAATTACCAGTACAGAAAAAGTTACATTCAGTAAGATACTCAAAGCAACAACATTTATTGGAAGTTTAACGACAGATAAAAAGACAAATGATAAATTAAAAAAGATATTTGTTATTTTGAAAAATTATTTTAAATGAAAAAATTTATGATGGGGGTTTTATGGATATACATACATATATAAGGAAAGAGATTGATTCGCATATAGATTTAAAATATAAGAATTTTCAAAGTTCTTTATGTCCTACGATTTCAGAAATAGAGGGAGTTCGTGTTCCTGTTCTTCGAGATATAGCGCGCACGGTTTCTAAGCGAGAAGATGTATATCAGTATCTAGATTATAAACATGTTACATCTTATGAAGAAAAAACGATATATGGACTTGTTATTGGTTATTTGAAAACGGATATAAAAACATACCAATTTTATTTAAAAGAATTTATTCCTCTTATCAATAATTGGGCAACTTGTGATATTGTTTGTAGTAATTTGAAATTTACAAAATCTTATAAAACAGAAATGTATCCCTTTATTTGTTCTTATTTAAAAAGTAAAAAGGAATATGAAGTACGATTTTCCATTGTTATGTTAATGAATTATTATTTAGAAGAAGATACATATAAAGATGTATTAAAAAAAGTACGGGAGGTTAAAAATAAGGCCTATTATGTACAAATGGCAGAATCATGGCTGCTTTCTATTTGTTATATAAAACATAAAAAAGAAACTCTTGAATTTTTAAAATCTGAAAATATAGACCCTTTTGTTTATAAAAAGGCATTACAAAAAATAAGAGAATCAACTCGTATTTCAAAAGAAGAAAAAGAATTTATTAAAACATTAGAGTAAATATGTGTTATAATAGTTTTAGATTGTTTGGAGGTGAATGTATGAAGAAATTATTTATGCTATGTTCTCTATTTTTACTAGCATTACCATTTACAGTAAAAGCGGAGGAAAACCAAAAAGTATCCATTTATTTATTTAAGGGAGATGGATGTCCTCATTGTGCAGATGCAGAAACCTATTTTAATTCTCTATCTGATGAGGATAAAAATAAGTTTGATTTAGTAGAATATGAAGTATGGTATGATGAAACAAATCAGGAACTAATGAAACAAGTAGCTGATAAGTTAGAAGAAACAGTTACAGGAGTTCCTTATATGATTGTTGGTGAAAAATCATTTAGTGGCTTTACTGATGAAATTGGTGAAGATATAATGAACGCTGTTAATGAAATGTATGAAAGTGAAGAAAAAGTAGATATCGTAGCAGAACTTGCTACTGAACTTGGTGCAAAAAAGTGGACAGGTTCAAGTAATAATACAGATCAATCAACAGGAACAAACGGCAATACTACTACAACGGAAAAAGATGAAAATTCTAAAACAAGTACAAATAGTAAAGATAATACTATAGTTATTGTTAGTGTGCTTGGTGTTCTTTTAGTAGCAGGTGGGCTTCTTGTTCTTGCTAGAAAGAAAATGTAGATTAAAATATTTTATAGTATTTTAGCAGTTTATTGAATAACTATTATTTAGGAATAAAAAAACTACCTTATTTTTCAAGTAAATGTGGTAGTTTTTTTGAGTTTATAAAAGAAAAAAGTCTAATAACTAAACTTTCATTAATGTTTTTAAATAAGATTTTGTTGACATAAGAGTTAACTTGATGAAGGTAATTGTATGTTTTTTTAGTCATTAATATTTAATACAATATAAAACGGAAGTATTAGTGGGACGCGATGTTCCTTGCGTTGGTTGATTAACATATTGTGAGGAAGTATTACTAGAATATTTGCCAAAATAGAATCCAGTTGATTTTCCAAATAAACTATCAGCATTTCGTAATGCATGGGTATCCCCCGCTGGACCATACCCTCCAACCCAAAAGTCTGAAGAACCATTTTGATGTACTCCTACACGGTCATGAATCGTTGCATCCTGATGTTTTCCAACATCGGCACCACTTCCCTGATTTGTATGACTATTTATACCAGTTCCTCTTAAGAATTCTCCTCTTAAATCTGGTACTGCAAAAGTAGATGTTCCATCTCCACCAAAATAATTATAGCTTCCAAATTCTGTTTTGAGTAGTTCTGCAAGTTTTGGATATTCACTGATATTATATGTTGTTCCATCACAAATTAAATATCCATCTGGAGCATTGTTACCCATAAAAGATATAACGGTTCCTGCAGGTGTAGCATCTTTCTTTGTTCCAATCTCTCCTGTTTCTTCATCAATTTCACATCCCTGTTTTTGAACAATTACTTTTGATTCTGTTATACTTTTACATGCACAGTACTTACTACTACATATAGCTATGGCTGTATCTCCATTCGCATTGATTTGTAGCTTTCCTGTCTTAGGCATAGAACCTTTAAACGCTAGAGCTTCTTCTTTATTTTTTACATTTACGAATTTACCACCTATAATTTCAAAATTAATTCTCTCAGAACTTTCTTCACTACCTCCAGGTAGTACATGATCCACATAAAAAACATTTCCTGCTTCTATAATTCCATAAGCAGAATCTTCTAAAGCACCTTTTTCTGCCCGATTAATAATTGATATAATAGATGCTGTTGCGATTAATGCAATAACTGCTAGTATCACAATTACAGCAAGTAATTCAATTAACGTAAATCCATTTTTCCTTTTTTTCATATCTACACTCTCCGTATTCTACTTTTATATTATCTCTTTTCTTTCTTAATTTTGTCAACCCTCTTTTTTTTTAGTTATGTAGGAAATCTGTTTTAGTCTGAAGCTCTGTGATATATATATCTTCATAAAAAGTAGTCATAATAGTTTGTTTAAATTCTTATAATATCTAATGTCCAATAAAGATAAAATTTATCAGAACTACAATAGTAGTTAATATAATGTTTTAGTGATGAAATTAGACGTGCTTTTAGAGTGAATAAAAAAATTTAGATTTTGCTCTAAATTTAAAACTTCCTCTATATTTTTTATTTCCCTTTTTCCATCATCTTTAAAAGTGATAAATTCACTAACAAGACCTTTCGTATCTTCTTCTGAAAAATAAGAATAATTAGATTTAGTGATATAGCTTGAACTTATTTCCTTGATACCCTCATTGTTTACTAGAGTAGCATTGTATTCATCTTCTGTGGTATAAAACCCATATAAATAGGTTATTCGCTAAATTGTGTGGGTAAAGGGAAGTGAATGTAGATTGGAAAG
>CAPHZB010000054.1 GCA_948629335.1 uncultured Bacilli bacterium | reverse complement strand
ATCTATCTATCCTAGTCCCTATTATACCCCCCCCCCCCCCTGAAAAAGTCAAGCATATTTTATAAAGACAACAAAATATATTATAGATACGCAGAATAAAATAATAAAAAAAATAGAAAAATCTGCAAATTAAATTGGACATAATAAAAAATATAGATTAAAATAAAGTACTGAAAAAATATAAATTAAAAAAATGTTTTATTTTACTTATCTATAACAACAAAAAAACTAGGTAAATCATTCTATCCTAGTTCTTTGTAGATGGGAGGAACGAAAGAAGATATAAATGGAGGAAATAGTTATTTTAAAGTAAAAATCTATAAAAAAGACTAGTCTTTAAGACTAATCCTGTATATTCTATTCGCCAACTTCTTTTTTATAAGCATCTAAAATAGCAGTTTCGAATACTTTACGGCATTCTGGCGTAATTGGATGTGCTATATCACGATACCCACCTGTAGCTGTTTTACGGCTTGGCATAGCAATAAATAATCCATTATCTCCTTCAATAATTCTGATATCATGAATAGCAAAGCAATCATCTAATAAAATAGATGCAATACCTTTCATTCTTGAATCTTCCTTTTCGGTGATACGTACGTTTACTGATGTTATTTTCATGTTTCTATACTCCTTTCAGTATCCTACAAACTTATTGTAACCTATATTTTTTATAAAATCAATACAAAATGAGAAAAATTTTCATCTTGCATATTTGATAAATCATAATAATCCAAAAAGTATGTTTATTTATCATTTATTTAGCACCTAAAAATCAGTAAAATATAGCATTCTACTGACTCTATTCTTCTTTTTTTAAATTAATATGTAATTCGTATTGTTCTTGTAATAATATCTGAATAAGAGAACGATTTCACTTTTTTATCCTCATTTTTCATTTCCACTAAGAAAATGCGATTATAAAGTTCTTTTATTGTTACATTATATTCTTCATATTTATTTCTTCCTAAATGATATTTAATTGTTGCTACATCTCCTATATGATGCTTTAACTCATTTTTTACCTTTTCGATGTTCATGTATTCCCCCTATCTAGGATATCCAACATACATTGTTCCTTTGGTGATAATACCTCCCATACCATCTGCGCCATATTTTGTACACTCAAGAATCTCCTTAATCTGAATATCTTTATTTATATCTGACATACTCATCTTTACTGCAATAATGGCAGGGTCTAGTGCATGAATGTTAATTCGTTTTGGACTAGAAGCAAAGTTCGCCCCGGCCTTAATTAAATCTTCATAAGATGACTGACATCCTCCTGCTATAATAATTAGTTTTTCGTGACTTTTTTCATACTTTCTTGCCTCCTGTATTGCATTTACATAAAAAATACTATTTTTATAATTGATGAGTTCATCTCTACTTCCTCGCTTCTTTAAATACGCATCATGACCTGTAATTACTACAATATTTGGATTATATTCTTTTAAATATGTCCCTATCTTTCCTGCTATATCGCATTCTTTCTCATGAAGACCAACCGCCCATATATTAGCTTCTTTATAGTAGTTTAATGATTTTTCTAAATAATTTCTATCGCCATCTATGTGTAAAATCTTACCTGGTAAATAAAAATAATCATTTCTATCTAGTGCTATTGGTTTAATGCGTTCTAAAAATTCATGGTCCTCCTCCTCTTTTTCTATTCTTTCTAAATCGTCCTCCAAAGCATCCGCACATAAACGTATACTCTTTCCAATTAAATAATAGGTGTCCCCTTCAATTCTGTCGATAACAAAAACGATATCATGTCCATACGATATTCGAGTTACCATGTCTCCCACTTGAAATTTCATACCATCACCTACATAAGCATATGTTTTTGCTTATTATTTAGAACAATTTTGGCAAAAGAAAAAACTATAAAAATAGTTTTTCCCTAAAAAGTTTGGTATGAATTCTGCACCTTAAAAATTGTCATATAAGTTTTAAATCAATTGCTACATCAAAAGAATTTTCTTATTTTATATAGACTTGTACTGCATCCATTTCTTTTCCTAAAATACCTGCGTATCCATCTGTGCGTTTCGTATCGTATTTTCCACTTATCCAAGGAAGCCAACCCCCATTTTTTATATGAACGCGATACGTTGCATCACCATATTGTGACCAAATTGCAATCCCATCAATAGTTTTTCCTTTTATTCCTGCATAATCGTCATCTCCATTTTTAAATGCTCCATCGACTACCTCTTTTAACCAACCTTCCCCTAATACATGCGCTCTAATCTTGGTAATACCTCCTCCTTTTGTAATCATTTGAAATCCACCAATAGAATGTCCAAAATTTCCCGCATAAGTTGTTGCATTCTCTACTTTAGGAAGCCACTGTTTTTCTACATTATCCCATACACGATAAATGCAAGAAATATTAGGTTTAGAGGTAGGTAAGTCTGCATCCAAATAGGGAATTGGATTTATAAGTTCTTTACCCTTACGCAATTCAAAATGTAAATGCACTCCATAAGCATTCCCTGTATCACCCATTTTTCCAATTACTTGCCCTTGTTCTACAATTTGTCCCTTTTTTACATACACTTTAGACAAATGCGCATATAATGTTGTATATCCATCTCTATGTTCAATTTTAACACAGTTCCCGTAAGAACGATTCCCTGTACTTCCTTTTTCATTCTTAAAGCCTGTTTGTACAAAAATAACTTTTCCTTTACTATGTGCGATAACTAAATCTGACTTATTCTTATATCTAACCAAATCAACTGCTCGATGTGCACTACTATATCCTTCTGTAATTTGATTTTCACCGTCTTTTAAAACACGACTCATTTCATCACCCCCTTTCCTATGCCATACTATTTCCATTAAAATGGTTAGTAATTAGCTATCTTATTTTATGTAAAAGTGTTGTCTCTGTATAAAATAGAAGCCTCGATTTTCTACAATAAAAAAATTAGCTCAAAAAAGCTAATTTTTTCTTCATCAAACAAATTTATTTTTCCTTGATAATATTCTTACTACATAAATATGTTAAAACAAAGTACCCACCATAAATAAAAATTAAGAATGTAGCTGTCATAAGAATTGATTCTAATAATTTCTCATTTCCAAATGCTTCTAAAATATAGTTACAAAATAAGATTCCAAAAATAGAATGAATAATAGCAAGTAATAATGGAAATAAGAAGAAAATTGCAATTTGTCTAAATAATGCTTTTTCAATTAATTTTTCATCTGCTCCAATTTTACGAAGCATTTTGTATCTTTCCTTATTGTCACTACTTTCTGATAATTCCTTTAAAGCAAGAATGGCTGCACTACTCATCAAGAAAATAATTCCTAAATAAAGTCCGATAAAAGTTGCCATCGCACCTAGTCCAACACTGGCTTCATAAATATAAATTTTAGTACTACAATCTATACTTGCCTTTTCTATATAATCATGTTTTTCAATATTTTGAAATAATTCTTCTGTTTTTTTCTTTCCTTCTTCTGTACTTTCTTTATAGTTTCCAAGTAAATAAGCATTCGCACGAATCGTTTCGTTTACAGCATCATCAGGAACCACAAATATTCCCATGTTTACTGCATTACTACTGATTTCAATAAAACCATCCCTACATGTTTCATATTTTGGATAGTAAGTACGTCCTAAAAGAGTAATTGGTGTATTATTTCTTAGTCCAACATTCCGAATGGGAATCCATCCTTCGTAATTTGCTACAACAATATATTCATTATCTTTTAAAGATAGCTCCTCTAATCCTAACAGTTTTGCTACTTTGTTATAATCGCTTAATTTTATAAATTCTTCTTTTGTATCGTATCTTAAATAAGGATATTTTGCCTTTGCTTCTTCATAATAAGTTCCTATCGTATCTTTTAGTAAAATCGTATCTGTTTCATAAGTATGGAATTCTACAATATCTGTAAAATATGTATCTACATCAAAATCCATTCTTTGTAAAGTCTCTCGAATAGAGATTTTAGAATCTTCTATCATACTCGTTTTATATTGCCAAGAATCTTCTATTCTTTCCTCTGTCAAATCAAGTGGCTTTGTTATTTCTACATCGATAGGAGACAGTGTCTTTAAATTATATGTCATTGAATTTTTAATCGATAAAGCAGAAGATAAAACACAGATTGTAATAAATAACATTAAACAAATCACAGTCATAGAAAATACAGTGGTATTCACCTTACTGCTGACTTGTTTTAAAGTAAAGCTATTTAATCCTTTGTAATACGTTTTCTTTCGTTTCATTACAATTTTAAGAAGTAATCCAGATAAAGACCAGAAAATAAGAAAAGTCGAAATCACACCTAATATAATGGGAAGAAAAATCTGTCTTGCATCTTGTATTTCTGATACCCCACCTGTTACCTTATAATAAGCATAACCTAATAAAAAACAAGAAATAATAAAAATAAATACACATAGAATTGGATTTTTTAGCTTCATTTTTTCTGTCTTTTTACTAGCATGTAATAGATCGATGAGTTTACACTTACTGATATTCACTGTATTAAAAATCATAACAAGAACATACATAATTCCAAAATAAAGAATGGTTTTTAGACAAGCCTCACTTGAAAATACAAATGTAAACTTAGTTAAATCTGCTTCAAACATATTAGCAACTAAAACACTCATAAACTGAGATAAAATAGCACCAATAAGTAATCCTGTCCCTAAAGAAAGAAGTCCAATACATAGGGTTTCAAAAAATAGTATTAATGAGATTTTTCGTTTACTCATTCCAAGTGTTAAATAAATACCAAATTCTTTATTCCTTCGTTTTATTAAAAAGCGCGAAGCATAAATAATCAAAAAACCTAATATAAAGGATACAAATACACTAACTCCTGATAAGATATTAGTCATAAGTTTGATAATTTCTTTTGTATTTGAAGAAACATTCATCATAATTGTTTGACTATCAATCGCATTAAAGATATAGAATATCGCAACACCTAGAATTAAAGTAAAAAAGTAAATGGCATAATCTTTAAAACTTTTCCGAATATTTTGAACTGATAATTTAAAAAGTGTCATTCAAATCGCCTCCAAGTAAGGTGACTACATCGATGATTTGATCAAAAAATTCTTTTCTAGAAATCTCTCCTTTATGAATCTCATTAAACACTTTTCCATCTTTGATAAAAAGAACCCGGCTTGCATAACTAGCTGTAACAGCATCATGCGTAACCATTAAAATGGTTGTATCCAATTCCTTATTTAAATAATTCAATCGTTCAAGTAACAATTTTGCTGCTCTAGAATCTAAAGCCCCTGTTGGTTCATCCGCTAAAACAAGTTTTGGATTTGTAATAATCGCTCGTGAGGAAGCTACTCTTTGTTTTTGTCCCCCACTCATCTGATAAGGATATGTATTTAAAACATTTTGAATATCCAATTTTTGTGCAACATCTCTCACTCGTTTATCAATCTCCTTAGCGCCCACATTTTGAATAGAAAGCGCTAAAGCAATATTCTCATAAGCTGTAAGGGTATCTAACAAATTAAAATCCTGAAAGATGAAACCAAGCTCTTCTCTTCGAAATTTGTTTAAATAGTTTCCCTTTAATTTAGTAATATCTACTCCTCCTACATAAATATGTCCTGATGTAACTCGATCAATCGTTGAAATTACATTTAAAAGTGTTGTTTTTCCTGAACCACTTGCCCCCATAATAGCAACAAATTCGCCCTTTTCTACTTCAAAAGAAATGGAATCAATTGCTTTCGTTAATGAGGATTTATTTCCATAATATTTTTCAATTTTTTCTACTTTTAAAATTTTTTCCATCTTCATTTCTCCCTTCATGTACCATTATAAGGAAAAAGAATGGTGTTGTCATTCGCTTTATATTACAGAATATTACAATTTTGTAATATTACCTAACTACTTCATAAAATCTATTTTTTGGAAATGTTATTGAAACTTTTGTATACTTCTCTACCTGTGACTCCATTTCGATTGTGTGTCCTAACTCTTTACACATCTTTTTTGCAATAAATAATCCCATCCCAGTTGCTTTTCCTTTTAATCTTCCATTATGTCCTGTAAACGATTTATCAAAAACTCTCGGTAGATCACTTGTAGGAATACCAATTCCATTATCTAAAATATATAAAGTAATTTTATCATTTGTCTCTTCCGCTTCTATTTTAATATAAGCCTCTACATTTTCTCTTTTGTATTTCATACTATTATTTACAATTTGATTTAAAATAAATTCTAACCACTTCGCATCTGTAAATACCTTAAATTGTACATTAGAAACGTGTAAATCAATTTTATTTTCAAGAAGATAATCTTTATTTTTAAGAGCAACTGCTTTAATTACTTTATCAAGTGATACTTCGGTAATTAAATAATCTTTTGTTGCATTTTCACTTCGTACATAATATAAAACCTGTTCTACAGTATCTTCAATTCGCTTTATCTCCTTTAACCATTTCTTATCTATTTTCTCTTTTTGATTATGAATCATTAATAATAAACTAGAAATAGGAAGTTTCACTTCATGAATCCACATTTCAATATATTCTTTAAAATTGCGTACCTGTTCCTCATAAGCACCTACATTTTCAGTCATCGATTTATTGATAGTATAAAGTGCTTGATAGAATAATTTTCCTTCATAAAATGTTGGCTTATTTATCATTTCTAAGACAAGGTAAGCTTTATCTAATTGTTCTATATTTGTAAGAAGTGTCTTATAAAATTGTCTTTTCCTAATATAATCGAAAATAAGAGAGAAAAAAAGGAGAGCAATAAAAAGAAAAAGTGTTACGATAAGAAGAGATGCATCTACTTTAAAGGCAAAGAAAAAAAGAGAAAGAAAAATTAGAAGAAAAAAGGAAGGGATTAAAATATAGAGTTTATCTTTTAAAAACTTCTTTATGCTCATAATAAAATATACCCTATTCCTTTTCTTGTTTCAATAGAATCTTCCTGTCCAATTTCTTTGAGTTTTTGCCTTAATCTACTGATATTAACTGTTAATGCATTATCATTAATATAGGCATCACTATCCCATAGGGCAGTCATTAGTTCATCTCTAGTAACCATTTTGTTTTGGTGATTTAACAAATAATTAAAAATAATCATCTCATTTTTTGTTAAAACAATTTCTTTCCCCTCTTTTCTTAGAACTCCCTTCTGCATATTGATATCTAAATCTTTATATTGCAAAGTACTTTCTCCCACTCGTTTTAAAACGGCTACAATTCGTAAAAGTAGAATATTCGGATTATATGGTTTCGTAACATAATCATCTGCTCCATAGCTCATGGATAATACTTCGTCACATTCTGTATTTTTACTCGTTACCATAATAATAGGTACATTCGTTTTTTTTCTTAAATTTTGAAGAATGATTTGTCCGTTATTATAGGGAAGATGAATATCAAGCAAAACTAAATCAGGTGCTTGTTTTATAATTTCATTGGTTGCTTCCTTAAAATCTTGTAAGACATATGGAAGATACCCTGCATTTCGTAACAACTGCTCTAATTCTGTACGAATACCTACATCATCCTCAACAATGACTATTTTTTTCATGTTCTCACTCATTTCTAGACAATATTATAGCAAATTCAAAGAAAAATAGAAAATATTCTTTTAAAGGTCAGATGAATTTTTAATTAAAATTTTTATTTTCTAGAAAAAAAAACAAGGATTTGATAAAATAAATTGTATATAGAGTAGAAGGAGTTTGATTATATGAAGAAAAAAGGAATATTTTTTACAATTATACTTATTTTTGTTGGAGGGTTTACTGGAGTTTTCTTTCTTTTAAATCAAAAAAAAGAATCAAAACTAGATACTACAAAATATGAAGGATATACATTTACAAATATCCACACCTATGATGAAAAAACAAACGGAAAGTTCGTTTATGATTTAGATAAAATTGTTGATTATTCAAAAGAAACCGAGATTAAAGTCAATTTAGACTGTACCTCTAATATTACAGATGGATATCATACCTATTCCATTATTGATGGAAAAGTAATCATGAAAAAGAAGAATGGAGATAGCTATACTTTTAAAAACATCAAAAATGCAAGTCATATTCTAATAGTACCTGGACTATCATGTGATTCAAGTTCTGTTGTGATATTGACGGAGAACCATGAAGTATATATAAGAGAATATGATGCGTATGCTACTTTTCTAGATGATGATACCATAATATACCCTTTAAATGAAAACGATATTCAAAAAATAAATGGCAATTTTGAAATAGAAAAAATAGGTACATTAGAAATGGATGGTATAAAAACTATTGTTGGAAAAACAGTAGATGGAATGATTATAGACCTTTCTGATTTAGAAGAAATTGATAGTTATATTTTTGGATATGAGGATATCAGTATAAAGAAGGATGCTACAGCCACTTTTGGTGATAAGAATATTACTGATGAAAAGGGAAATACACTATATATATCTGGAGTAATCACTTCTGGAAATATTTGTAGCGAAAAAGAAACTTCACCACATGCTTATTTTCTAACACGACAAGGATATTTATATGTGATGGATACATGTAACTCTGTTTCTTTAAAAAAATACACAGATAAACTAGTTAAAAAAATAGGTACAAAAGATTCTGGAAACGAAAGAACAATCATTCTATTTGAAGATGGAAAAGATCTTACCTTAACCTATGATTATACAAATTTCGAAAACTTAAATAAGTAAAAAAAGGCAAAAAGATTGCCTTTTTTCTAAGACTTTCATTTGCCTTTCTCATATATATTCTAATAAATAGCTAATTGAATAAATCATATATATTTTTAAAAATGTTGTCATCTAATAGACCATCATACAATTTCATTTCAATTTCTATATCTTCATCAATGGGTTCATTCCAGTTAAATTTTTCATTTGTTCCTTTATAATACCAGGCAAAATCTGCATTAAAATCTCCCATTTTAATATAGAAAGTTTCCCCTTCACTTGCAATAAGATTTATACCTAAACTTTTATTTACCGTATCTACAATCATATGACTATCTAGCTTAACACCTTTTTTGAAAACATAAGTTTCTGATTTTTCTCCTAAAGATTCTCCCATATTTTCTAAAAAATACATAGTAACCTGAACGCAATCATCACTTTGACAAATCTTGTTATTTTTTTCTACTATCTTCTTGTATATTAAAGAAAAATCTAAAACAACATTCCCATTTACATGAACAACTTCTATTTCATCTTTAAATCCATCTTTCATCACTTTAATCTTATAGACTCCCGTCTTTAATTGTGTTGTATACATTCCATCTTTGGTTGAATAAATCGTTTCGAGTAGAGAACCATCATTTCACATTTTCATTAATTACATAAACGAATTTTCAAAAAAATAAAACTTACCCCTTTAACTACTACCTAATTTTTTAATTTTCTCAATAGATAATTTTGTATATTTTGCAATAAATTCTATATTCACCCCATCATTTAGCATTTCTTTTGCAATCTCAAGTTGTTTTTCTTCCCTTCCTTTTTCAATCCCTTGTTCAATTCCTTTTGCTTCAGCTTTTTCTACTGCTTCTTCTAAAACAGACTCTCTTTCTAACTCTGCCCTTGAAT
>CAPHZB010000053.1 GCA_948629335.1 uncultured Bacilli bacterium | reverse complement strand
AAACCTATCTAGCAGAAGTTTATTTAGATCCAACAGATATAAGTAAGAAATGTACTAAAGAAGAGGCAGAAGCAAATGTGAATGAATTTGGAACTCCAACATTAATTAAAGAGGGTTGTATGAAATGGTATGCATATAAAGATGATGGAACAAATTATACAATGATACTTGATCATAATACCTCTGGAGGTGTAGCATGGAATAGTACTAACGAAATATGGACTGAAAAACCACCGATGAAAGAGGTAGGAGAACAATTAAAAGTAGATAGTAGTACATGGGAGGAGTCTATTAAGAATACAGCGAGGTTAATAAGTGCTGATGAAGTAGCAGAAATTACGGGAGCAAACAGGGATGATACTTTGAAATGGAATTCTAAAAAGCAGTATGTGGGTGTGACAGCCGTCAATAATATAGAAAATGAAATTTCAGAATACTATTTTGATGGAAATGGAAATACCTATGATGGTTGGAGGCTTAAAACACAGACGCCTGGCTCTAATAAGTATGCATGGCTTTTTGATTATACGTTTAATTGCACTGGTTCCTCAACGGAATTCGGGTGTTCTTATAAGGATAATCAGCTCTATCTGGGAAAAGGAGGACAAAAAATTATAGAGGGTTACTGGACAGATACAGCAGTCATTGTTCCTAATAGTATTGAGGGGTATAAAGCATTAACAGTTCGTTATCGTGGTAATATCATAAATACAATTATGGAATCTAATCAATCTTTTGGAATTCGCCCAGTGATTACTGTTTCAAAAAACAGGTTTGAGAAAAAAGAGGATAAACCAGGGGAAGAAGACAGTTCTATTTCATTACAAGTTGGGCAATATGTACAGATGGTTCCATCAAAAACAGAATATATCATTACAGGTGATATGACAGGGTGTACGGGAACTGCAGCCACAAATACGGAATGTCCCGCTATACAGACAATTAATCCTAGTGAACTCACTCTATGGCGCGTGATTCGTGTAAATGAGGATGGTACTTATGATTTAGTTTCTAATTCTATTTCGAATGAACAAATTTATTTGAGGGGGGAAATAGGCTCTAAAAAATTAATAGGTACATTAAATAAAATTGCTTCACAATATACTGATAATAAGTATATTGTAAGGACAAGGGCCATGGGATTTGATGGACAAGTGGAAGAATTAGCTGGATTTCCAAGTGGGTTAAGCAATCCTATTGGGGAAGCCTATGGTAAGGGAGATACACTTTATGTAACAGATACAGACTTAGTACAATCTGTATATGGAAGCTTGGCGTCAAGTCGAATGATTGATAGCAACGTGATGCGTGCATATTGGTTGGCTTCCCGTTATCATGTTAATGGGAAACAGACAAATGATTTAACAGGTAATTACTTTGGTGGAAGGATTGTTTTGTCAAGTGGAGATTTGGGAACATTGCCTATCTATGCTTTCGATACATCCAAAAGTGTAGAATATGCAAAAGGAGTGTATATAAGACCAATTGTTACTTTATCCCATAAATTTGCAATTACAGGTGGAAATGGTACAGCTAAGACGCCTTATGTTTTAAAGGGGAGTGAGAATTCTTGATACAATCTCTGATTTTTTAAGATTTTAATTTCTAAAAAAATTTCTATAATAAACAGTATTTTTTTATAAATAAAAAATTTAATATAGTGTGTATAGATGGAAGACCCTCATACAATAAAAAAGAGATACGTAGAACTTAGGTATGTTAAGCGTTGCCTCTATTTCTATTTGATAAAGAAACGCTATTGCCTTAGTTGCTAAGCGTTTTTTAGTCTCTATTTTTTTGCTTTAAATCTGGAAACAAAATTAGAATAACGAATATTACTAAATATTTCAGAAATCCCTTTTTATATAGACATCCCTTTATTTTACAAGTAGTCATTTTTTTGTATAGTTGTATATAATTTAGTCCAATATTTTCGTAGTTTATGATTAGTAATTTATAGAAATTCGTCTTGAATCATGTATCTTTATAGTACATGTAAATTGAAATAAAGAATATTCATAAATAAATGATGGTGTGAACCAAAAAAGGTTGACACATAAGCATAAACATGATATAGTGTATACAGTTAGAAAGAGAGGAAAAAATATGGCAGTTAAATTAAGATTAAAAAGAATGGGGACAAAGAAAAGACCATTTTACCGTGTGGTAGCTGCAGATTCAAGAAGTCCAAGAGATGGAAGAATCATTGAAACGGTTGGAACATACAATCCAATTACAGAACCAGCTGAAGTAAAAATTGATGAAGAAAAAGCTATGAAATGGTTAGCGAATGGTGCAGAACCAACGGATACAGTAAGAGATTTATTAAAAAGCCAAGGTATTTTAGAAAAAGTACATCAAGCGAAAATGTCTAAAAAAGAAGGAAAATAAGAATGAATATTGTTGCTTTGGTCGAATTTTTAGTAAAAAATATTGTATCAGAACCTGATATGGTTTCTGTGAAAGAATTTGATGATGAGGAAAAATTAACTATTGAAGTGCTTGTTCAAGAAGGAGATATGGGTGCAGTGATTGGTAAAGATGGAAAAATAGCAACGTCTATTCGTACCATCGCAAAATCAATTGCTTATGCAAATAACTTAAAAAAAGTGGACATTCATTTTGATACATTCTAGAAGATGGTGAAAGATCATCTTTTTTTGTAAGTGTTTTTACTATTCAATTGTATCGATTATGAAGTATGGAAAAGTATGGAGAACAATACTTACAAGAAGATTATCTTTCCGTAATCATTTCAAAAAAGAAGTCAAATGAGCATTCTACTTGCTTTTTTTTCTTTTTAGATAGTATAATAGCTTTAGGTGATAACAAAATGATAGGTGTCTCTTTAAAAAAGAAAAAAGAAATGAGTATGCAGTGTTTTGCAAGTGATTTGCAACCAACAGATGTTTATCTTCCTATTACGAATGATGATGTCATTTTTGTAACAACGGAAAATCAGGTGCATGAAGGAGATGTTTTAGGTCGCTACACGAAGTATGATTTACCTATTCTTGCATCGATTAGTGGAACTGTTTTTATTCCAGAAAATAAGACATATATTCAAATTCAAAATAATGGGGAAATAGTCGAATATAAAAAAGAAGAAATAAAAAAAGAATACAAAAAAGAGGAACTCATTTCCTTATTAAAAGAAGCAGGTATTTGTGGTATGGGAGGAGCAGGTTTTCCTGCCTATATCAAATATAGTACAGAGGAAAAAATAAATACATTGATTGTAAATGCAGTTGCTTGTGAACCATACATTACATCTGACTATGTGTGTACATTAAAATATACAAATGAGATTTTAGAGGCAATTTCCATTTTAATGCATACATTTGATATCAAAGAATGTATGATTGCTATAAAAGCAAAAAGCCCTTTATTAAAAGAAAAATTATTAACACGTGCTTCTGAATATCCAAAAATACGGGTTATAGAAGTACCTAACTTATATCCAATGGGTTGGGAAAAATCCTTAGTTCGTTATCTAAAACATATGGATTATAAAAAACTTCCCATCGAAAAAGGAATTGTTGTAAGTAATATATCTACTATTTATGCAATAAGTGAAGCTTTATTTTGTCAAAAACCACAAATAGATCGTATTGTTACTTTTTCTGGTGAAAATATGAAAAATCCTTGTAATGTACATGTAAAAATAGGAACGAAAATAAGTACCATTTTAGAAAAAATAGGAGGAGTACTTCCAGATAGTACACTTATTCTTGGAGGACCAATGATGGGAAGAAAACTTGATTTAGAAAACGATGTAATTCTTCCTGTTACAACTGCTGTTTTAGCTCTTCCTTCAAAAGCTATAGAAGAAACTTCCTGCATAAAATGTGGAAAATGTACAGAAAATTGTCCAAGTAAAATATCACCTATTTTGATTTATGAAAACAGAAACAATAAAAAAGCCCTTCAGAGGCTGAATCCAGAAGCTTGTATTGAATGTGGTATTTGTTCTTATATTTGTCCAGCCAAAATTTTAGTAAGAAACGCAGTGATAGAAGCAAAAAAAATAGTGAAAGGAGAGAAAAAATGAAAACAGGACCATTTATTCGTTATGAAAATACAACAGCAAAAATGATGAAAAATCTTTTTCTTGCCCTAGTACCTATTCTTTTATTTGGTTTTTATAAAAATGGAATATCTCCTTTTATAGAAGGGTATGCAACTGTTTATGGCTTATTTTATCCACTTCTCTTAGTCTTTGTAAGTGTTTTTACCTCCTACATAAGTGAATATACTTTTATTCGAATATTACGAAGAAAAACAAAAGAAGAAACAAAAAAAGAAATGAAAAATTCGTTTTGGATTTTTCCAGGGCTTATTTTAAGTTTAATTGTTCCCTACAATACACCACTTATTTTAATGGTAGTAGCAAGCTTTATTGCCTCTATTTTAGGGAAAATGTTATATGGAGGATTTGGTTATAATCTATTTAATCCAGCCCTAATTGGATGTTTATTTTTAATTACGTTTTATGGGGCACAAATTGACAAGATGGGAGGCTACTTAAACACAGAAGAATTTCATGCAGTCAGTCGTGCAACACCACTTTCCAACGTATCATTAGTAGAAGGGATTGGAAGCTATTCTACCTTAGTGAAACCTTATGGAACACTTCTTGACTTTTTCTTTGGAACTATTCCAGGTGCGCTTGGAGAAACGAGTGCTGTTCTTTCCCTTCTTGCTTTCTTTTTCTTAAGCTACAAACGTGTAATTAAGTGGAAAATCCCAGTCTTTTATATTGGAACCGTTTTCTTATTAACCTTTGTAATTGGAAAATATAGTGGAGTTGGGCTCTGGTATCCTATGTTTCAAATTTTGAGTGGAGGGCTATTTTTTGGAGCAGTCTTTATGGCAACAGATCCTGTTACAAGTCCCATTACTTCGATTGGGCAAGTGTTATATGCTATTTTACTTGGAATATTAACCGTTGCTTTCAGGTATTTATCCCCCCTTCCTGAAGGGGTACTTACTAGTATCTTAACGATGAATTTATTTGTTCCTATACTAGATAAAATTGGTTCTTCAAGGGGAAATGCAAGTAAGAAAATGGCTCTGCCTCTTTTAGGGTGTCTACTCTTTTCCATTTTCTTAGTACAACAGGTGGTAAAGAAGTACACAAAAACAGAAGAGGGTGACAGTAATTTTTCGATTGTAAGTAAGGAAGAAAATCAAAATAAGACAACTTATGTCGTTACCCAAAAAGGAAATGGGGGCTTAATTACATCAGAACTTGTGTTAGAAAATGGAGTTGTTCTTTCTTTTAAAGTGTTAGAGGAACATGAAACAGATGCTTACTATCAAATGGTTCTTGATGCCAACTATATAGATACATTATTAAAAAAACAAGAAAATATTGAAGATGTAGATACGATAAGTGGAGCAACCATATCTTCAAAAGCACTGAAAAAGACAATGATAAATGTCTTAAAGGAAGCAGGTGTTTTAAAATGAAAGAAAATCTAAAAGAACTACTTTCCTTTTTACTTCTTGCTTTTCTTTGTATAGTATTAATTGTTATTGTAAAATCATTTACGTAGGGAGGAATTATGCGAAAAATAAAAGATGGAATTATAAAAGAAAATCCACTAGTGGTATTAATGTTAGGTCTTTGCTCGACTATGGCTATTTCAACAACATTTGAAAAGGCTATGTTACTGGGTATAGCTGTTCTTCTAGTAGTAACTCTTTCAAATGTAATTGTTTCTATCTTAAAGAGGTGGATTGGAAAGAGTGTAGTAACGCCTTCTCTTATTTTAATTATTGGAACACTTGTTACCATTTTAGAACTTCTTTTATCTACTTTCTTAAAACCTTTATATGATGCATTTGGTATTTATTTATCTCTTATTGTTGTTAACTGTATTATTTTGGGAAGAGCCTTACAAGTGGCTATGAAAGAAAATGTAAAGGAAAGTTTTATCGATGGAGTAGGGATTGGACTAGGGTATCTTTTTTCTATATCACTTTTTGGTCTTGTTCGTGAAATCCTTGGAAGTGGGACAATTACGCTAATTGATGCAACCCAAAATTTATTTGGAAGAGAAATAATCTTGCACCTTTTTAAAGGAAATTATTTTCCTACTGCCTTTTTTGTAAGTCCAGCAGGTGCCTTTTTAGTAGCAGGAGTATTATTAGGTATTATTGGAACATGGAGGGGAAGAAAACATGAAACTCATTAGTTTATTTTTTACAGCACTTCTAACAGAAAATATTGTTCTTACGAAATTTTTAGGATTATGTCCTTTGATGGGAAATTCAAAAAAAGAAGAAAATGCTTATAAAATGGGACTTCTTGTTGTCATTACTACTGTTCTTTCTTCTATCATTACTTACATTTTTTATTTTCAAATTTTAGTTCCTACCAATACAACCCATTTAAGAACGCTTGTCTTTATTTTTACTATAGCTTCTATTGTGGGTATTTTAGAGATATTGATTAAAAAATATTTACCACATGTATATAGAAGTATGGGACTATATATTCCCTTAATTACAACCAATTGTGCTGTACTTGGTGTTTCTATTTTAACGATTGATAATGCATTTTCTTTTCTAGAAACAGTCGTTTATTCTCTTGGAAGCAGTATGGGATTTTTATTAGTAATTTATGTATTTTCAACACTTCGAATGAAATTGGAAAAAGCGCCTATTTTAGAAGGATTTAAGGGAATTCCTATTGCATTTATTACACTTGGCATCATTGCACTTTTATTTACGAGGTATGGCTTATGATGGGATATTTCTTAATGTTTTCGTTATTTTTCTTAAGTATCTGTGTTACAAAAAATGGAAAAGGGTGCAAAAATTGCCAAAATTGTAGGAGGAATAAGCATGATTGAAATTGGAATTATTTCTACTTTAGCGCTTGTTTTTGGAAGTATTTTAATTTTTTTGAATGCGAAATTAAATGTAAAGGATAGAAAAAAAGAGGAAATAGAAAAAAGGCTTCCGGGATATAACTGCGGTGCTTGTGGTTTTGGAAGTTGTATGGGAATGGTCGAGGCAATTTTAAAAGATAAGGAATCTTACTTGAAATGTCGACCAATGCGAAAAGAGGCAAAAGAAGAAATGAGAGAATACTTAGAAAACGAGAAATTTTAAACAACCTCTTGCATTTTACAAAAAATGGATTATAATAAGGGTAATTTTTTAGGAACTGAAGGAATATTGGTTAAAATGGTTTCCTAAAACGGAAGAATGCAAAGAAGAGAGGAATGGTGTAAGGATGAAAGAAAGAGAAAAAAGGGAATCTCAATTATTGCCTACATTTCAAAATGAGGGCACAGAAGAGTATGCAGGACGTATGGAAAAAGGGCAAGAACTATCACAAGAAAATAAAGGGGATATAAATAGTATATGTGTTTGCGTTTGTACAGATGGAAAGATAGAATTATTTCAAAAAAGACGCATATTTGATATTCAATATTCTGCTTGGGTGGATGTGTATTATGGAATCGACTCTAAAGGAAATTTTACAAATCGAATTGCCATTTGGGGTAAGACGGGAGATAAAGTATTCCCAAAAGATAAATGGTTGCAAAAAGGAGAATTTATTATTACGAAACAAAAGCAGATAATAGAGGTGAACTGTTCTATAGGAAAAGTAGTTAAAGGACAAGAAATTCTTCATATGATGCGAAAAAATACAGGAGGTATGTATTGTAAAACAGGTACAATGACAACTAGCGATATGGCCCAAATACTAAAAAGTGCTGATCGATACCTTCGATGGGAAAAACCAGAATCACCAAAGCAAAAGATAAAAAATAGAAAAGAAAATTATTAATAGAAAGAAAATTAATGGTTTTCTTTTTTTATAGTGAATAAACGAGATTTAATAAGAAATAAATGATTAAAAACTAACACTTAAGATTAATTATAAGTATGGAAACATATTTCAATTGTCGATTGAAAGTGAAAATTGATTTTTGACAAGAGCTCAGAAATATGTTAGTCTGAAAAAAAGGAGTAAATTTATTTGAGAGAATTATCCAAAAAAGGGCAGACTTCCCCTTACCCCAATTTATAGTCAAAATTTAGCTATTCTATACTGGAATTCTGATTAATTAAATTGATGAGTTCCTCAGATGTAAGACCTAAAGAAAGTAATTGTTTAAAAGATTGCTTAAAATTGTTAGTATTATATTTAATTCTATCTTTGTCAGTTGTTTCAACTGACGCCAAATCGGTTGGCTTCCAAACTTCACCAGTTGAAAACATATGGTAAATGGCAACTAAAATCTTTCTAGCAATGGCAATAATAGAACGTTTTTTTCCACGACGTTTAACAATCTTATTGTATTTATTTGCATAGTAAGGATTGATTTTATCTTTTACAGCACTATGTGCGACCTCAACTAAATAAGGTTTAAGATAAACACCAGCTTTTGAAATTTTAACAGACTTTTTCTTACCAGCAGATTCATTGCAACCAGGAGCAAGACCAGCCCAAGAAGTTAAACGACAATGAGATTTAAACTGTCTCATATCAGTACCAATTTCACTCAAAATAGAAATAGCACAATTTCTATTAATACCAGGAATAGTACAAAGTAAAGATATGTAAGATTCATAAGGAGCAATCAAAATATCAATTATTTCATTTAATTTATCAATTTGATTATCAAGATAATCAATGTGATCTTTGACAAAAGTAATTCTTAGTTTTTGTTCATGAGTAAAATCAATACCATTGACAGAAGATAAAATATCTTCATTAGAAGATTTGCATTTTTTGCTAATACAATTTATAATATCATTATCTGAGAAGGTGTCATTGTTTAAAATGATATTAAGAATAGATTGAGATGATTTTCCAAAAATGTCAGAAAATACCATGTCAACTTTGCAATTACCAACAGTAAGTGCATTGGTATATCTATTCTTCTCAGAAGATTTCATACAAGTTAGCTTGTACTTGTATCTTAAGAATTCTCTTAAAATACGGAAATCTTTAGTAGGTATGAACGAAGAACGAACGATACCTAGTTTAAACAAGTCTGCAATCCATTTTGCATCCTTGTTATCGTCTTTCTCACCTTTGATGCATTTAACCCATTTAGGATTAGCAACGACGACATTAGAGATATGACCCTCTAATGCATTGTAAACAGGAATATAATACTTTCCAGTAGATTCCATGCATACATTTTGACAGTCGTTTTCAATTAGCCAATTTCTAAATTGAATTAAAGAATTGTTAAAGGTAGAAAAACGTTTTCTAATGTACGTTGGTGTGGTGGAAGTTGAGTCACAAATGACAGCAACTATAAAAGTTTTGTGCACATCAACACCACATACTTTTGAATAAATAACTTCCATAAATAAAAATTTCCTTTCAAAAAATATTTTAGAAAGAGTGAGTTGTCTATGCAGTTAACACTAAGAATTAACTAAAGTCAATGATTAGTCTACAGCCTTAAAAGGACTACTTATGTGTGCTTGAAACAACTGCATTTGCACTGGTTATTATGCTGATTTAATCCTAAGAGTTACAGGAAGTCTGCAACTCATCTCAACGTGCTTTGTAGTACACACTCTTTCTAAAATAATTATATAAGAAAATAAATTCAGTTCAAGGATTTTTCATTACTATGTGTGCCTTGAGCGAAGTGAAAGGAATGGATGTTATTATGAATATGTCAAGGAAACTTGCATAAAATAAAAAAGGGAACATTCAGTTTTGACGAGTTGAATGTCTACCCAAATAAATTTAGATGGACATTTAATTCAAATGCGAATTAAGTGTCATTTTTGTGTGCCAGGCATGGCATATAACTAGGTGGTGAAAGTCCACTATACACGT
>CAPHZB010000052.1 GCA_948629335.1 uncultured Bacilli bacterium | reverse complement strand
AGAAAGTGGATAAGAAAATTAGAAATACCCAAATAAAGAGTGCTAGGATGGAAGGAATTGAGGAAGTAGCTCGTAATCTACTTAAAATAGGAATTCCTATAGATCAGATTAGTGAAGCGACATCCCTACCTACCTCTAAAATTGAAAAATACAAAGAAGAAATGTAAAATTTCCCTATAGAAAAGGCATCACTAAATCCTTCTTAAAAAAGTATATCATTTTAGAGTAATTGATTATTTGGCGAAGAAAATTATGTATAAACTTCGCATTTTCTTTTTATACTAAAATGAGGTGATTTTATGAAAATAAGACTAGGCTATGCTTGTCTAAGTACAACACTACAAATTACTTCCTCTACCCCCTATCCTCTTTCTAAATTTATGACAGATACAGATGCCTACTGTAAATGGACAGGTATCGTACATTCTAATTTGAAACATCTTGAAGAAATCCTAAAATACAATATCAAAAATAATATTCATGTCTTTCGTCTATCTTCTAATCTCATTCCACTTGCCACCATAGAAGATTTTCCCTTCAATTATACAACTGACTTCTATCCTCTATATCAAAGGATTCATAAAATGATAGAAGAGAATAAAATGCGCATCAGTTTCCACCCCGATCAGTACACTGTTTTAAATAGCACAAGAAAGGAAGTTCTTATTTCTACGAAAAAAAGTCTAGAATACCACTATAACTTATTAGATATGCTCCACGTTCAAGATAAATTAATTTTACTACATATTGGTTCATCTGCATTTGGAAAAAAACAAGCAATAACACGCTTTGCTAATCAATTTTACACACTAGATGAGAAAATTAGAAAAAGTATTGCCATCGAAAATGATGATAAAGTATTTAATGTATTAGATACGCTTTTGCTTTCTCAACAATTAAATATTCCAATGGTTCTTGATTATCATCATCATATTTGTAATGGCGGTTTTTCTGTTTTTCCTTATGTGGAAGATATCTTTAAAACATGGAAAGAAAAAATACCAAAAGTACACATTTCTTCACCAAAGAGTAAATTAAAAAAAGAATTCCGTTCTCATCATGACTACATTGATAGTGATACATTTATTTCTTTCATTGAGCAAATAAAACATTTACCATACGACATTGATATTATGATTGAGGCGAAAGCAAAAGATGAAGCCTTATTCCGATTAGTTCGTGAATTAAAATATAAAACAAATTATCAGTTTCTTGATGAGACAACTTTTATCCCAAAATAAAAAGAACATATAATATGTTCTAACCCCAAGGGATTTCTTTAGGATTCATTCTTTTATTCTTTTTCTCTTCAATAATATGTCCACTGTTCATTCGAATGATTTTATCTCCAATAAAAGCAATTCCTGGATTATGTGTAATAATAATCATCGTGGTATTATATTTTTCATTAATATCAATAAGCGATTCAAGAACGATCTTCCCTGTTTTTTCATCCAAAGCTCCTGTTGGTTCATCGCAAAACATCACCTTTGGATTCTTTGCTATTGCTCTTGCAATAGATACTCTTTGTTGTTCTCCTCCCGATAATTGATACATCGCCTTTTTCGCATGTCTTTTAAGTCCTACCGTATTCATAATTTCTAAAACATCTATTTTTTTATCTCCTAATTTTTTGCCAACTAAAATGTTTTCATATACATTTAAATGCTCTAATAAATTATAGGTTTGAAAGATAAAGCCTAGATTTTTTTTACGAAAACGAGTCATTTTTGAATCAGAATATCGACTAATATCTTTTCCTTCGTAGAAGATTTTTCCACTCGTTTTTCTATCAAGTCCAGATAATAAGTTAAGTAATGTTGTTTTTCCACTTCCACTTGGTCCTAAAATAACAACAATCTCCCCTTCTTCTACCTCTAAGTTAATATTCTCTAAGGCTCTCGCCTCTTCACTAGCTACCTTATAAGTCTTTGTTAAGTTTTCTGTTTTAATAATTGACATAATTCACCTACTCTCTTTTTAAAGCTACTGCTAACGGTATTTTATTTAAAACTCTTTTTGCAATAAAGATGGCAATATAATAAGCAACAAGTAATGCAATAAGTCCAATCATCGCATGCGTAAATGAAATCGAAATTGGTATTGTAATCTGCATATCCCCAACTAACTGGCTTACAATCCATTTAAGAAGGGAAATCATGGCAGGAATAGAAAGTAAATAAGCAAATATTACAAATGGTGTATAAATATTTAAAACAATGCTTGAAATTTCTTTTGATTTATAACCCATAACCTTCATTAAGGATATTGTCTTCTTATTTTCTTCCACAATAATACTTGCAATGACAGAAATAATAACAAATGCCATAACTGCTGCAAAGGCAATAACAACATAAATACTTGTATTAAAGCGATCCATTTGTTTCATAATATTATCCTTTAAATCTGTAAAACTCATAACATAAGCAATTTTTTGAAGTTCTTCTTCGCTAAGTTTACTTAAACTTTTATATTTAGGATTTTTAGAATAAATTACATTGTATACAGCTTCCTCATAACCAAGTTGATGTGATAGTACTTCTCGGTTTACATAACTTGAAAAACTCATAAGTTCATTTGAAAAACCAACAATTGTATAAGTAAATGTATCTTCTTCATTTTGAAATACAATTTTATCACCTATTTCAAGACTTAAATATTCTTTCATATTTTTAGAAACAATAATTGAATTCTCATCTAATAAATCAAGAATACTTTCTTCTTTATCATTTAAAAGTTCTATCATTTTTGCATCTTTATCAAGTCCTATAACACCAATTGTATCTTCCTCATCCAATTCTTTTATGTCTTTTTTGTTTCCCTCTTTATCTTGTACCTCTTTTAAAGGGAAAGATAGATTTAAAATAACATCGTCTTCTTCATCTATTTTTTCTACATAATAGTTATTCATATAACCCATATAATCAAATTTCATTCCTTCAAAAGAAGACTCAATCATACCATTAAACAAATTCATTCCAATTAAAGTTAATACAATTAACATTCCTGTTGCAAAAGACGTAACTGTTACAATAAGTAACTTTCCGATTGAACGAGAAGCTAAAGAATACTTGAAACGATTTTTAAATGGCAATGGTTTGGTTAGGAAGTTTACTATCTTACTTAAGAAGTTTACTTTTAAATTGCTTCCTTCTTTTAATAGTTGTAATGGTTTTTTACGTAACATAACAAGAGCAATTAAATAACTTAGGCAAGATAAAATACATAAAGGAATCACAATACTATCTTTTAAATACAATATATCAATAGAAAATCCGTTTAATGGAACATTATAATAGCTTAAAAACATTTGTGCCATAACTCCATTTAAAGCACTTCCTATAGAAAAGCCAAGAAATCCTCCAATAATTGAACCTAAAATAGGATAAACTAAATAGCTCAAAGCAATACTATATTTACTATAACCAAGAGATTTTAAAACACCAATTTGTAATCGTTCATCTTCGATTCTTTTTTTGGTAACAATCATGATAATAATCACAGAAATTGTTAATAGTAAATACATAAAATAATCAGCAAATAATCGGTTAGTCGCAAATTCTAGTTGTAAGGCTCCTGTTCTTGCAATACGACTTACTGTATTCACCCCCATTACAATGGTAGAAGATTCCTTTTGAAACAACGCTCCCATAGGATCTTCCTCTATAAATATTTCCTTTTCTTCCTCTTCTTCCATAGTAATCTCAAACTTACGAGGTGGATTATCTCTAAAACGTAAGGCATATGTATTATCCATTATTCCTACTACATCTTTATAATCCTCTTTATACATAAAAATAATGTTATTTTTCTTCTCATCAAAGATAGGTGTTGAAAGTGTGATTAAAGGGTAGATATAATCAGGTGCATATGTATATCCTACAATTTTATAATCCGTCTCATTTATTTTAAATGTATCCCCTATTTCTAAGTCGTTCGCTTTTGCAAATTTCTCTAGCATAGTAATTTCTGATTTCTTTTCTGGAAGATGTCCCTCTCTTAAATAAACTTTGTTCATTTTTTTATTTTCATCATAAGGAATCACTTTCATAATGAAATCATTATCCATCACTACTTTTGATCTTTCATATTCAAAATCAAAACGGTATGTATCCTGAAGTGGTTCTAATTTTTTTCTTTCCAGATAGGCATTTGCCTCATATTTGTTAAAAAGATACTCAATATTTGTTAAAAGATTAACATCGATTTCTTCAGTTTCTTGTTCGATATTCATCTTATATAAATCAAAAAGGTCTCTTTCTTCTTCACTCAACTCGCTTAATTCATGTTCTTCTAAATATTCTAAATCATCTAATGTAACATCTTTATTATAATCAACAAGAACAGTTCCACTAATATTTTCAACATTTTGTTCATCAAGATAACTATAATATTTATTTTCTAAACGGTCTAAAGCGGTATTCATTGCTACATAAATTCCTGTAGATAAGGTAATTAATAGAATAATACCAAACATTTGAATTTTCTTTCTTTTTAATCCTTTTAGAGCATTTCGAAATAACAGTCCCATTATGCCCACCTCAAATCTTCTGCTTTTTTCACTTTTTTATTTTGTGTGACTTCAACAATCTTACCACTATTCATACGAATTACAGTATTTGCCATATCCGCAATCGATGGGTTATGTGTAACAATAATCATGGTTGTTTTATATACTTTATTCATTTGTTGAAGCAGTTTTAATATATTTTTTCCCATTTCTTCATCTAAAGCTCCTGTTGGCTCATCACAAAAGAGTACATCTGGATTTTTAACAAGAGCACGGGCAATTGCAACTCTTTGCATTTGTCCCCCACTTAATTGATAAGGATATTTATTCTTATGATCATGTAATCCTACTGCATCTAAAACCTCGTCCATATCTAACGGATCACTTGCTAGGTGACTTCCCATTTCTACATTTTCTTTAATTGTCAAATTTGAAATCAAATTATAACTTTGAAAAATAAAACCTAAGTGTTTTCTTCTATAGTCATTCAACTCTAATGCATTCATTTTATCAAGACGTTTTCCATCATACATAATTTTTCCTTTCGATGGGGTATCAATTCCTGAAAGTAAATTTAGCATCGTTGATTTCCCACTTCCACTTGGCCCTAAAATCACAATAATTTCTCCCTTTTTTAATTCAAGAGAGATATCATTTAAAGCATGATTAGAGCCACCAGCTGATTTATAAACTTTAACTATATTTTCTAATTTATATAACATGCTTTCCTCCTTCTTCTAAAACTTTCTTATACTATTCTACACTCTTCCAAAAATTAGTCAAGTAAACATTCTATTTATTTTACACTTCATAACAATATCAATCATATGTTATTGCATAACAAAAAAGAATATTTTGTTTTATATTCTTCTTACATTTATCTTTTTATATATTGATTTATAGAATTATACATATCTTCTTTGGAATGTATCTCATAATTTTTTATATCTTCTACTGGAATATTCGTTAAGTGGGAAATCACATCATCTGTAAGACTCGGGTTTTCTTTTTGAACAAGTTTTAAATAGATCAGTTCTTGTTCTAGCTCTGTTAATGTTTCCATAAATGATTTTATAGGTTCACTTTGTAACACTTCTTCTATATATTTTGTACGATTTTCTAAAGAAATGGTAGTAAATTCATAAGCTTCTTTCTCTATTCTAGAGAAAGAACTATTACTAGTAATAGTAGCCGTTTTTTCAGGTGTAAATTCTTGTTCTATAACCGTTTCTTCTATTTCTTCAGTTTCTTGGACTACAACTATCTTTTCTACTAAACCATCTCTTGCTTTCTGCACTCTTACTAATTCTTGTTGTAGATGATTTCGAACCATATTAACTAAATATGTAAATTGAGATTTTTCAGTATTTGTTAATTCCAATGAATTATACTCTTCTAATAAATTTCTCCCATATAATTTTTCTCCCACCTGATAATATAAGTTGCTTTTTGGGATTGTTTCTAAAAAAGCTAATACTTGTTGTTTTATCCACTCTCTTTCCTGCTTAGGCGTATCATAAGTAGTAAAGATATTGACAAATTGAAGTGGACGTCGTTTCTTTACAACGCCTATACTTATAAAATTACGGATAGTGGAAACAAGAAAGATGAATTGGCGACTTTCTTGTTTAGATAAGGATACTTTATGTTTTGCATCTTTTAAATTGGCTCCAAATAACTGTCTTGCTGCTTGATAACCCATATGCGTGTTTGGAATATAGGTATCAAGAAAGTAGTTTATTTTTTTCTCTATCTCTTCTTTTTCTTGGCTAGACATTGCACCTTCTACAAAATAATCCATAAAATATTGAGAATTCTCCCTTTTTGACCTTTTATTCTTACTTACTTTCTTCGGATATACTTTTTCTTTTCCTATCTGACGAACAAATTTTGAAAACTGTGCGAAAACAGAACGCTGTTTAGGCGAATACTTATCAATGATTAATTCCCCTTTTTCATTAAAAATTTCCATTAAAATAGTATACTTTTCTATATTGGTCTCTTTATATTGTTCTAAAAAATCCTTAAATTTTTCTATATTCTCTTCCGTTTGCTCTTCTTTTTCGTAAAATACATCAAGTATGTTTTTCTTATTTCCTGCCAATTTAATTCTAATATCTTGGATAAGATAATAATAATTGTTCCTTTGTTTTTTAGATAAAACTACCTTTTTTTTAGACTCATTTAAATGTTCTCCAAACAATAGTTGACTTACTTTATATCCCTTTGTATCTTTATATAATTCAAGGATGGTTCTTACCCTAATAATAATTCTTTGGTTTTCTTCTTCATTCATTTCTTTCTTTATAAAATTATCCATAAAATAAAAATCTTGTGTGTCTGTTTTTTCGCTTATTTTCTCTTTTTCAATTAATTTATCTAAAGACGCAATAAATTTTTGAATCTGTCCATATAAGGTATGTGCAATTCTCTTCTTGTTTGCTTTTTCTTTCAATCCTTCCCCGTAAATCTCTGTTAATTTTTTATATGTATTCTTACTTCTATTTGCCTGTAATTCTAAGCATTTCTCCCATTTTTCCTCATTAAAATCCTTATTTTTTAGATTATCTACAAAATAATCTGCATAAGGAAATCCCTCTCCTACTTTTATCTTTTCTATTCCTAATACCACAAATGACTTAATGCATCCCATGTCAGCTGATGTAAGCGGTATGTCTTTTTTTTCTTCTGTGAAATCCTCTCCATAGATTTTTTGAAGAAGCTGATAGACATGACTACCTGATGACTTCATTATAAGTACATCTTCTAATGTGAGACTCTCTTTGTTCTCTTCTGTTTGAAATAGCTCTAAAAATGTGTTTGGCAAATAACAACCATTCATGCACTTTCTTTCTCTTAGTATCTTGTTATATGTACTGATTTCCTTTTCTAAAGTTCTAATTTCTGTTTGTTTTAAACTTTCTAAATCAAGCTCTTTATCTAAATTGCTACCATAGGCTTTCTTTAAGAGAAATGTTGCATTAGGAGCGACATTTTCACGATAGGAGCTTATTTGGTGTAGATAAAAATCAGTATAAGCGATATCTTGAAAATTATCTTGAAAACTTTTTTCCAAAATGGAAGAAGTGATTTTATTTGTTTTATGCAAACGACTTCGATTTTTTGAAGTTTTTTCCTTTTCCTTAGGTATCACTACATTCTGCTTAAGTGTCTCCTCATAGAATCCCATTTCTTCCTTATTCTTTTTTGACCTATTAATTAACTCTGGCAATATTGCCTCAATTTCAAGTAACTTCTCTTGATACGTTTTCTCATCTAACTGAAACATATCGAAAATAGAATCCTTAGACATACCATTTGTTCCAATTTGATATGTATATTTATAAAGACGTCTATCATCACCATTCTCTAAAAGTTCTATAGCTCCTTCCAATATTTCTTCTTCTATTTGATAATGCGCTAAAATACCTTTTTTTGTTTTAAAATTTGTCGTTACTAAAGATACCTCCTTGTTTTCTCTTAGAATACTAGCTACCATAGTCTCTATTATATCATCACTTTTTCCACTAAATTTTTTTTTAATTGTTTGAGAACTTTCCCCTTTATTTTCTAAAATAGTAATGCATTTCAAACGATCTTCTATGATTTTTAAAGTGGCATATAGCCTTTGTTGTTCTGCATAGGTTAAGTTGTGTAAGGCTCCTACCCCATCTAGATTTTTTCCATACTCTCGCTCAATCAATTTTCTAGAGATAGAGCCCACTTTAAACAGATTAACTACAAATTGAACCCATTTCGCATCATATTTCTTGAAAACCCCTATTTCTTCCTTTTGCTTTGAAAAATTGTATTTTGCCTTTGCATATGCCATTTTATCCTCTTCTTTCTATTTCTTTATATATACATATAAATCATTTAAAAAATCATTTTTAGTCATTGGTCTATATTCTTTAACAGTTTCCCTTGTAAGAGAAAGAAAATTCAGTATATCATCATCTGTAAGAATTGGGTTTTGCCTCTTACAAGCAAGTAAATACATATAATCCTCTTCCTTTGTTGTAAAGAATGTTCTTTCCTTCTGGGCAAAAAATGTAATCATTTTTCTTATTTGCATTGCATCTTTCGTAAACAAATATTCTTTTATCAAATTATCGTTTTCATATAAATAAAAATGGTTCAATATGGAAGAAAGAATTTTTTCCTCAGAAATCAAAAGTTGTTCTTTCACTGTTTTCATATTTCCAAAACAAATATAACCTTTATAAATTAATGCATCTAGGTAAGATAGTCTTTCTAAAGATGGAACTTCTTCCATTTCATTTGTTGATTCTTTCGCAGTCACTCGATGAGAGTTTTCTTCTATTTTTCTACTAGGATTTACAATTTCTATATTAGTAGATTCTACTTTTACTTCCTCACGAACCGATAATTTATTTAAAAAGGAAATATGTTCGTCTCTTGGTAAGTTTTCTAATGCTTCTACCAATTCTTTATAAGGAACATGTTTTCCTTTAACAGTATCTTCGAATGTAATTAAATAATCACTCATAAAATCAAGAAGGCTTGCCAATTTCTTTTGTTCTATCATTTTTAAATCGTTTAACATGTTTTTTCCATCAAAAGAAGGTCCAAATTTTCTTTTCAATAAGTTTTCTTCTTCTCCTGTCAATGTAGAAAATAAGACATTATAGTACGTTTCTTCGTATTCACCAAGAATAGTAAAAAGATTATTCATTTCGTTTTTAAATATCTCAATTAGATTCCGCATCAACGCTGCTCGAAATGGCTCTTTACTTGCTGGTTCCAAAACAGTTTTAGAAAAAGCAGTCTGATACAGCCTCAGGCACATATCCTCACTATAAAATTGTGTCAAATCTCTTCTTTTACGCTTAAAAAATTCAAAATAGGATGTCATTCGCAAGAATACAGAATCATAAATATCCTTATCTACTTTTAACAATCCTTTTATTGCAGTTAAAAAATGATACTCCATCTCCAAGTGTAAGATTCCTATCTGCTTATCACCAACATTAGAGAAATTGTCCTCTATATATAAATAGGCATCTTCAAAGCATTTAAAGATGTGAGCATCACTGAAATTTAAATATTCATATTTCCTTTGTAATTCATTTAATAATTGTTCTTTCACTTCAATCACCTATTTTTAGATTACCACAAAAACTTTTAGAGCACAATAAAAAACAAGGTATTTCACCCTGTTTTGTTGCTTCTTATTCAATAATTTCAGAAACGTTACCAGCACCAACTGTTCTACCACCCTCACGGATTGAGAATTTTGTTCCATTTTCAATGGCAATTGGAGCAATTAATTCTACAGTCATAGAAACATTGTCACCTGGCATTACCATTTCAACACCTTCTGGTAATTCAATAACACCTGTAACAT
>CAPHZB010000051.1 GCA_948629335.1 uncultured Bacilli bacterium | reverse complement strand
CGTGAATGCTGCCGTGAAAGGGCAGTGTGTTAAGCCACTTCACCAACTGGCCAAAATGGCGCCTAATGTAGGACTCGAACCTACGACCTATCGGTTAACAGCCGAGTGCTCTACCAACTGAGCTAATTAGGCACAGTCTCAATTCCTTAAGACTCTTCCATTATATAATACAAATTTATCTTTGACAATACTTTTTTAAAAATTTTTAATAACATTTTTCACTTTTTTTCGATTTTACAAATAAAATGACATATTTTATTCATAAATTGACTGATTTCTTTTCATGAAAATAATTTTTATGATAGAATAGGGAAAAGAAAGGGGCTTCTATGAAAAATATTGTATTTTCTCTATTTACGATTTTCTCCTTCTTTTTAAAATTAGAAGGAGGAACAAAAAACATATCTTTTTCTGGTAAAATTTTCGAAATTAGCGTATGTTGCATCTTTTTCTATTTCTATTATAAAAATAGAAAAGAGATAAAAGCAAAATCATTTACTGTTTTAAGTATTCTTTTGAGTACCTGTATGTTGATTGGAAATTCCTTTGAAAAGGTAGGAGATTTTACGCTTCTTTATAAAACACCTCTTCATATCTTTTTAAATGTACTTATGTTTATTGGGTATTTCCTATTTTTTAAGGTAGGACTAACCTATTTATACACTTATTTAAAGAAATACAAAAATAGCTTTTCTTATCAAAAACTCAAAATGCTATTTGATGAACACCCTTTTTTCTTCTCTTGTATTTGTCTATTCTTAAGTTATCTTATTTATATGATTGCTTTTTATCCAGCTATCTTATCTCCAGATCCAAGCAATCAAATTAAACAATTCTTCAATATAGAAACCAAATATTTAGATAGTGTTATTGTTACTAATCCGAATGTCTATTTGACAAACCATCATCCTGTTTTTCATACCATGCTTTTAGGTGGCTGTACCAAAGTTGGATTGTTATTTGGTAGTTTTAACTTTGGTCTTTTTATTTATACATGTTTACAGACATTAACTATTATCTTTACGCTTTCTTATACCATTTCTTTTATGAGGAAATTACATACTCCTTATAAAGTACGCCTTCTTATTTTACTTTTTTTTATGATTTGTCCCATTTTCCCTCTTTATGCGATGTCAACGGTAAAAGATACATTTTTTGCTTGTTGTGTTGTACTATACACAATTCAGCTTTTTACCATATTACAAAATAAAGATTACCAGAAACATCAATTCTTATTTTTCTTTTTAACTATTCTCTTTTTAATTCTTTTTAGAAACAATGGAATTCATGTTTTTCTCCTTTCTTTTCCTTTTTTATTTTTTATTCTAAAAAAGATATGGAAGAAGAATCTTATTTTATTTCTGCTTTGTTTGACATTTAACTTTGGATATACAAAAGTTCTTCTTCCAGCATTTGATATTCCAGAGGGAAGTATTCGGGAAATGCTTTCTATTCCCTTTCAGCAAACGGCACGATATGTTACTAAATATGATTCTGAGGTTACAGAGAAAGAAAAAGAAGCCATTGATAAAATTTTAGTGTATAATACATTGAAGGAGCGATACCAAGCACATATATCAGATCCTGTAAAGGCGGAATTTAATAAATATGCAACCAAAGAGGATTTAAAGAATTATTTTGGAGTTTGGGCTAGCCAATTTAGAAAACATCCACTTGTTTATTTGGAAGCAACAGTTGCAAATACATATGGATATTTCTATCCTGATACAACTTCATGGTATGTATATTATAAATACGATACAAGACTTAGTCAGGCTGGATTTGATTATCACTATAATGGATTAGGTAGTTTAAGGAATGTACTTAGTGAGTATGCAAATACATATAAAAGACTTCCTTTGTTAGGATTAAGTGTTAATATTGGATTTGCATTTTTTATCCTATCTACTTTATTTGTGTATACTTTATATGAAAAAAAATACCAATATCTTCCTATCTTCGCACCTTCCTTTGTCCTTATTCTTGTCTGTGTTGCTTCTCCTGTAAACACATATTTTAGGTATGCAATGCCTTATATATTTACAATTCCCATTTTATTTTGTATGACATTATTTATATTAAAAGAGAAAGATAGGTGATTTTATGAGTGGGAAAGGATTTACAATAACATTTATATGCTTTTTGTTTTTATTATTTATTCTTCTTTCAATGAATAAAAGTGAGGCAATGCAATATTATAAAATACAAGTAGGAGAGGAAGAAATTTCTTACTATGTTATTGAAAATACAACAAAAAAATATATCGAAGATGTTATTGAAAGTAAGATTGAAAATAAACAGTATGTTGATAGAACATTTATAGAGGTAGAAAAAGACAAACTCATTTTACAAATTTCTAAATATGACTGTACAAAGGAAAATAGTGAAAGAAAAATAGATTGTAAACCATTCTATAAGTTAGATAAACTTCCAAATATGGAAGGAATAGATGAAAAACCAAGTTCTTTAAAGATTTTATTTAATGATAAAGTCCTTTATGACTCAGTTTATAAAGAAGATATAAGAGAGATAATAAAAGAAGAAGGACGTTATTACTTTATTGTTACATATGAAAATACGAGCACTAAAAAAGAAAAACAAACGAAACTATTATTTTCTATAAAGGTAGGTGTATAACATGAAAAGACCAGAATATGATGATTTTAAAAAAGATGCTATGCACGATTACTTTAAAATGCAATTAGAAAATCAAAGAAACCAGAAAATATTTAAATACGCTATATTATTCTTAATGATTTTGCTACCTATATTGCTTATTTCTTATAAGAGCATGACCATTATTTTAAAAGTAGAAAATAACGATAAAAGAATAAAACAGGATAAAGAAGAGATTGCTAGGTATGGGGAAAAATTACTAGAAAACAAGGATTTTTTGGCTTCTCTTTCTTTTAAAAATCAGAAAGAAATTGTTTATTTAGATGATATTTATAATCAAAAATATGTGATATCATTGAAAAAGCAATACTTTGATAAAAATTATGAACACCAATGCTTAGGGTACTTTGTAATTACGAAGGAAGAGTCCACTTATAAAATAGATACAGATTCTTATTGTAAAATGTAGAAGATAAAGTGTAAACCAAAATGAATTTTTAAGATAAAGTTCATTTTTTTTGTTATACTAATCTTAGGTGATAAAGTGGATACAATAGATATTATTAATAAAAAAAGGATGGGATTTTCTCTTACAAGAGAAGAAATTTCTTATATGGTAATGGGATATGTTAAAGAGGAAATCCCAGATTACCAAATGAGCGCTTTTTTGATGAGCATTTGTACAAAAGGAATGAATGAGGAAGAAACATTTGATTTAACAGATGTCATGCTTCATAGTGGCGAAATACTCGATACTTCTATGTTTGGAATACATACAGTTGACAAACATTCAACAGGAGGTGTTGGGGATAAAACGACACTTGTTGTTGCACCCCTCGTTGCCTCAGTAGGCGTAAATGTGATTAAAATGAGTGGGAGAGGACTGGGGTTTACTGGAGGAACAATTGATAAACTAGAGTCAATTCCTGGTTTAAGAACTTATTTAACAGAAGAAGAACTCATGAAGCAAATTGAAGATATTCATGTTTGTATTGCTAGTGGAGGAAAAGATTTAGTAATAGCAGATAAAAAAATGTATGCGCTAAGAGATGTAACAGGGACAGTTGAATCCATTCCTTTAATTGCATCAAGTATTATGAGTAAGAAAATTGCAGCTGGTTCTAAAAAAATTGTCATGGATGTAAAAGTAGGGAATGGAGCTTTAATGAAAACAAAAGAAGAAGCAGAACAACTTTCTAAAACGATGATACAAATTGGAAAAAAGTATGGGGTACAAGTTGAATGTGTTTTATCCGATATGACATGTCCACTTGGATATGCAATTGGAAATGCTTTAGAAGTAAAAGAGAGTATAGAGGCGTTAAAAGGAAATTTCGCACCTGATTTTTATGAACTTGTTGTCTTTCTTGCTTCCCGAATGGTTGCATTAGGATTAGAGATTTCTTTAGAGGAGGCAAAAAGAATGGTTCTTGAAAATCTAGAAAATAAAAAAGCTTACGATGTCTTTTTAGAACTTGTAAAAAAGCAACATGGAAATATAGATGAAATGGATATAGCTAATACTTCTTATACCGTGTTAAGTGAAGAAGAAGGGTATATCACATCTATTGATGCATTAGAACTTGCAAAAATTTCTTCGATGCTTGGTTCGGGAAGAGAGAAGTTGGATGATGTAATTGATTATGGCGTTGGGTTGTGGTTGTTAAAGAAGCCTGGAGACTTTGTAAAAAAAGGAGAAGCTTTAATACAGGTATATTATCGGGAAAAAATGGTTGAAAAGGAAGAAATATTGAAAAATTTTATAATTGAAAAAGAGAGAAAAGAGATTTCTTCTGTTGTTCTAGGTTATTTAAAGTGATTGTTATAATGATTAGATAAGAGTAAGGAAGTGAAGAATATGAGAAAAAAAGGATTTACGCTTATTGAACTACTTGCAGTAATAGTTATTTTAGCAGTGATAGCCCTAATTGCAGTACCACTAATACTCAGTTTAGTAAATAAATCAAGACAAAAAGCAGCTGAGGAAAGTGCACTCTTTTATGTAGATACAATTGAAAATATGTTGATGATTAATAATATAGAAAATACGGATGGAAAAACCTATAAAGTAAAAGGAAAAACGGTTGTAGATGAAAATAATGAAGTCATTTTAAACTTAGAAATTAAAGGAGATACACCCTATAATGGAGTTACTAACGAGATAAAAATAAATAGTGGTTTTGTTGAAACTGCAAATCTAAGGTTTAATGCTTATTATGTCCATTATGAAATGGATATGGAAACAAAAGAATTTAAAACATGCACTTCACAAAAAGGTTTCTTAGATAAATGTGATGGAACAGGGAGTATTACACCAAGTGTTCCAGATGAACCAAAAAAAGATGGACCAACGATAGAAATAGCCAAAGATAAAACTTATCTAGCAGAAGTTTATCTAGATCCAACAGATATAAGTAAAACATGTACAAAAGAAGAAGCTTTAGCAAACGTGAATGAATTTGGTACACCCACAGAGGTGGTAAGTGGATGTATGAAATGGTATGTTTATAAAGATGACGGAGAAAATTATACGATGATATTGGATCATAATATAATCAATACAGTTTATTGGAATTCAAGTGGAGATAATCGTAACGGAATGAAAGAAGTTAATGAAATATTAAAGAGGTATACGGAGAAGTGGGAGGATACAATTAAAACATCAACAAGATTGATTACAGCAGATGAAATAGCAGAGATTACAGGGGCTAGTCGCGAAGATACACTTAAGTGGGATTCTTCTAAATTATTTGTTAGAGGGAATATAACAGACACAGAAAACGTTTCGAGCTTTTATTTAGATGGAACTGGAACCAACTATAGTGATACAGAAGGTTGGCAAAAACAAGTGGCGAAAACTCTAGGTTCAAGTAATTATGCATGGGTTTATGACTATACATATCAATGTGGGAGTTATGGTTGTAGTGTAACAGATGATAATGTATATTCTAAAGGAGGACGTAAAGCCTATATATCTGGTTATTGGACAAGCTCTATTGTACTTGCAACTGGATCTGATGCTAATACGTCTGCATGGATAGTAAATAAATACGGACTACTAAGTTTTTCTACGGTTGGTTCATATGGTGCAGGAATTCGCCCAGTTATTACTGTTTCAAAAAATATATTTGATAAAAAGGGGGATAATCCAGATTCTGAGGTAATAGGAGTTCTTAAAGAAGTGGTCAAATTAGGAGATTACATCAGTTATACGCCTATAAGTACATCTTATACGATAAGAAAAGAAGATACAGGGCGTTCGCAGGATTTTATTATCAATCCAAGTGAGTTAAATTTGTGGAGAGTTATACGAATCAATGAAGATGGTACAGTAGAAGTAGTATCAGAATATATTTCTAGTCAAAAAGTCTATTTTTATGGATCGGTTGGGTATAATAATTATATAGGAACATTAAACAAAATTGCTAAACAATATGAAACAGAGGGAATTACAGTAGGATCAAGACATATGGGATATGATGCAACAAAGGCTAGTGAATATGTAACAGATAATAGACAGAGTGATGAGGGGTATAAAACAGATGCAGAGCTTGTTAAGACAGCAATTGGAACATTAATGGCGAGGATAGAAAAAAGAACAAATTATAGCTCTTATACGATAGCCTCACGTGGCAATGGAACCACTAGATATTTAATTGATAGTGAGGGCAAGCAAACATGGGGTGATGATAATAAGGTCGATTATGGTGGTGCACGTCCAATTCTTGTTTTCAGTGCTAAGTTAAAAGCCATGTCTGGTGATGGAAGCGTAAATCAGCCATATGAATTATCAATTTAGAAAGAGGTGTAGAATATGAAAAAAGGATTTACGCTTATTGAACTTCTGGCAGTTATTGTGATACTTGCAGTAATAGCTCTAATTGCGGTACCACTTATACTCAGTTTAGTAAATAAATCAAGACAAAAAGCAGCTGAGGAAAGTGCACTCTTTTATGTAGATACAATTGAAAATATGTTGATGATTAATAACATAGAAAATACAGATGGAAAGATCTATAAAGTGAAAGGGAAAACCGTTGTAGATGAAAATAATGACGTAATTCTAAACTTAGATATTAAGGGAGATACGCCTTATAATGGAGTAAATAACGAAATAAAAATAAATAATGGTTTTGTTGAAACCGCAAATCTAAGATTTAATGCATATTATGTCCATTATGAAATGGATATGGCAACAAAAGAATTTAAGACATGTACTTCACAAAAAGGATTTTTAGATAAATGTGATGGTACAGGGAGTGTGATACCAAGTGTTCCAGATGAGCCAAAAATAGAAAGTGGGGCGACGATAGAAGTTGCAAAAGATAAAACCTATCTAGCAGAAGTTTATCTAGATCCAACAGATATAAGTAAAAAGTGTACCAAAGAGGAGGCTTTAGCAAATGTAAACGAATTTGGAACCCCAACATTAATTAAAACAGGTTGTATGAAATGGTATGTTTATAAAGATGATGGAAAAAATTATACGATGATACTTGATCATAATACATCAGGAAATGTAGTATGGAATCAAGAATCCAAAAATTGGACTGGGACCAATCCTCCTCCTATGAAGGAAGTAAAAGATCGATTAGACCAAGATACAAATGATTGGGAAGATATCATAAAAAAAACAGTTAGACTATTGAATGCAGATGAAGTGGCAGAAATCACAGGTGCGAATAGGTTAGACACTTTAAAGTGGAATTCAAGTAAAATTTATAGTAGTGAGAAAGAACCAAATTCAGAAATACAAATAGGGTGGTATTACTTAGATGGTAAAGGATCAACATATACAGAATGGAAAACAGGGGTTGCAAAACAAAAATGTTCTAGTAAATATGCATGGCTTTATGATTATACAAGTGGTTGTACAGATGATAGGTTGTCTGAACGTGGTTGTTGTGTATCTGAAAATAAGGCATATGGAGGGAGCGGGGCCATTCAGGGTTATTGGGTTGATTTTTCCATAAACGCAGATGTTTCACGGGCAGCGATTATTTCTTATGGAGGCCAATTGTCGTTTGATGTTGCATATGATTTTAAAAGATATGGAGTACGTCCAGTGATTACAGTACCAAAATCTATGTTTTCCTAAAATCTTTTCTGCCAATTTTAAGATTGTTTATTAAAGATGTGTAAAAATAGCAAATAAAAATATGGTAGAAAAATCAAAGTAATCATTAATCTGTGAACAATTTGAATACAGATAGCGTTTTATTCTTATGTAGGTTATAAGTGAGAAATGTCAACTTTTGTCAAATAAAGGAAATTTGGTTGAAATTTTATACATATTCCTATATTATTAAAATAAGGAGCGTGAGAATGTGATATATCCTTCAATAGACATTTTATTAAATCAAGTAGGTTCAAAATATCTTTTAGTGAATTTAGTTTCGAAAAGAGCAAAAGAAATGCAAGAAAAGGGGAATTTGCAGATGAAAGAAAAAGATTACACATCCACTAAAGAAATTGGTAGAGCCTTAGAAGAAGTGTCAAACAACTTAATTAAAGTACATGAAGAAGAAGAGTGATATGCTTCTTTTCTTTGTCCTTGACAAGCGAACAAAAGTTTACTATAATAATTTTAGGTGATGTATTTGAAAGTAGAAAAAATAAAGAAAATGGCAAATAATCAATATAAAATTATTTTCGAGGATGGACATACAATTACAACTTATGATGAGGTTATTTTAAAAAACAATGTTCTATTTCATAAAGAAATAGATGATGAACTTTTAAAAAAAATAGAAGAAGATGAAGAATATTATTCTCTTTATAATGATGCAATAAAATATATAGAAAAATGTATACATAGCAAGAAAGAGATGATAGACTATTTAGAAAAAAAAGGAGGAAAAGAGGAGGATAAGGATAAAATTATACAAACACTAGAGGAAAAAGGATTAATTAATGATGATATTTTCTGTGCGTCCTTTATTTCGGATAAATTTTATTTATCTCACTATGGTCCTTTAAAAATTAAAAAGGAATTGGAAAATCATCAAATAGATGAAAAGACTATTATAAAACATTTATCGACATTACCAGAGAAAGAAATCTATGACACATTATATAAAATGGTAGATAAAAAAATACGCTTAGATCATAAGCATGCAAAAAGTGTTTTAAAGCAAAAACTTATTTCTTATTTTTTAGAAAAGGGATTTGAAGGAGAAATGGTTGCCCAAATTTTTGATGAATTGTATAAAGAAGATTCATCTATTTTATATAAAGAGTACGAAAGTGTAAAACGTAAATTAGAAAAAAAATACGAGGGGAAAGAATTAGAATATCATATTGTTCAGAGATTGTATCAGAAAGGTTTTTTAAAAGAACAAATAGACCAAATAAAAGAAGAAAGCAATTAACTTTCTTCTTGATTTGTAGTTAGAGATTTTTTGTAGTCTTCCTTGATGGTAGAATCAGCAATATCAAGATCATACTTTTCGCGGATTTCAATCCATGTATTTGTAGCAAGGGATGCATCATTATTTAATTTATTTGCAGCAATTTTTTCTAAACAGGTTTCTTTTGCTTTTTCTAAAGATGGTTTTTCTGTAGCGCTTACTCTATAAATAATATGATATCCATAGGTAGATTCAACAGGTTCCTTAGTATAATTTCCATCTTCTAGTTCAAGAGTTGCTTCAAAGAAAGAATCAACGTAGTCTCCATTTGTAAATGCAGGAAGATTTCCATCATCATTTTTTGTTTGGTCATCATCAGAGTATTCTTTTACAACATCACTCCAAGAAGTACCTTCATTTAATTTTTCAATAGCTTCTTCTGCTTTTTTCTTAGCGTTTTCATTTGCCTCTTTCTTTTCATCTTCTGACATATCACTTGTTGTTTCTGGTTTTACTAAGATATGTTTTACAGTATAATCTCCATAAATTTCCTTTTCATAATATTCGTTTATTTCATCATCAGTGATTTTTTCTTTTACATACTTTGTTATAATATCACTTCTTTTATTGTTTTCAATAGAAGCTTTTAAAAAATCATCATCGTTTGAAAATCCATAATAACTTAAAACTGTATCCCATGAATAGTTGTACTGTTCATAATATGCTTTTGTACTTGAAAGTTCTGCTTTCGCACTTTCTTCATAATCCTTATCATCAGGAATTTCTGTATTGATAATGTAAGTATCTACCATATTTGTTAATACTGTACTACCATATCTTTCCTTTAATTCATCAAATAATTCTTCTGCTGTAAATTGTTTATCTTTTAATGATGCTACTACTTCTTCTCCGTCTTTTAATTTTACTTTTGTACCACATCCAGTAACGAAGAGTATACCACATATGGTCATCATTGGTAATATTTTTTTCTTCATAAATTTCCTCCTATGCATAAGTTTATCAAATTAAAGGGCAAAAAACAAGAAAAATGAAGGTTTTTATAGGCAATTCTCTGACTTTTCACTTATATTTCACAAGAAAAATCGATATGAATTTTATAATATGCTAGGCACGGGGGGATTATATCCATTGGCTTTAGCCACATAAACCC
>CAPHZB010000050.1 GCA_948629335.1 uncultured Bacilli bacterium | reverse complement strand
ACACACATATACCAACTACAGAGGTAGCGAAGTTATATGGAATAACAGGAGATAAACTATTGCAAGGGACAACAATAGCAGGAGTAAGTGGAACGATACCAGTATATGAAAGAACTGAGACTACTGGAATAATTTCTTCTGATGATGGCAGGGTATACTATAGAATGCCGCCAGGGTACTATGGAGGGTTACCTTGGGGATCAGAGGTATCAGCTTCAAAGTCAGATTTAGCAAGCGCGATAGGATTAACGGCAGATAAAATAGTCAAGGGTCAGACGGTAGCAGGAATAACAGGGACAGGAACTACAGGATATTCTAGTTGTTCTTCTTGTTGTCCATCATGTCCTAGTTGTAATTCTTGTTGTCCAAGTTGTCCTGAATGGAAAGTGGTATCATTTAGTAGTGCCTCTGTTAATTGTTCAGAGTGCGGTGTTTCGACATCTACGACTGGACAAAAAAAATATACATACTATTTGGATCTTGGAGTTTCGATAAATAGTGTAGATATGTTTATGGCGGAAGTAACTACAAGAGGTTCATCACCAGGCTTCATAGCAAAATTTGCGAGTAAGGAAGCTTGGACGCCTAGTCTAGCAGTTGGTCGTACTGGTTCAAGTTTTGGAAGTAGTTATTCAGATTCAGTTAAGGTTTACGGAAGTATTACTGGAAATAGGTTAAAGGTAGAAATACTTCTTGATGGAACTGGTGCATTTAGGAATGGTGAAACAGGTTTATACTTAACAGGATTAGTTAAGTACAAATAAAATAGATGATTTAAAATAAACAATATAAAAAGTTCTATAAACCAATTTTACAGAACTTTTTTCGTTCCATTTGTATCCATTCATGGTTAAATCCTATTTCTCATTCATAATTTAATATATCAAGCATATACTTTCTTAGGTGATAAGAAATGGACAAGGAGAATATGATTGTTGGTTCTAGCCATACAATTAGTATTAGTGAACGTAAAAGCATTATATTAAGTGGTGTAAAAAAAATTGATAGTTTTGATAATGAAGAATTTTTACTTGAAACAATTATGGGATATATTGTAATTAAAGGTTCTGAACTTGAAATCATTAAATTAGATACCTATCAGGGAAATGTTTCTATAAAAGGAAAAGTGAATAGTTTGACTTATATGGAAAGTGCCAACAAAAAGGAAAAAGAAGAAAGTCTTATTAGTAAACTTTTTAAATAATGAAATTAGATATTCAAATTATTACCTTACTTTATTCCTTCTTATTTGGCATTTTTTATGAATTAAGTTACTTATTTTTAAGAAAATATCTATATTATAAAAAGAAATATATAAGTTATCCGTTGACTCTTTTTTTTACGCTTCTTTTTTCTTTTTTATACTATTTAGTTTTAGAAAGAGCAAATCATGGAATACTTCATCCATATTCTATTGGTTTGACATTTATCTCCTGTATACTTACTTACTCTTTATTTACAAAGTTAAGAAAGTAATATATAATGAAGATGGTGAAAATATGGAAAAGAAAAGGGTACGTAAATCTACAAAACATAGGTTATTTATTTTAATACCAGTAACATTAGTAGTTATTACTTATACATTGACAAGTTTTTCCTATTATGTTTATAAAATTTATAGTTTAAAAAAGGAAGAACAAGAATTACTTAATGAATTAGAAGTATTAAAAGAGGAAGAAGATAATCTGCAAACAGATATTGAAAAATTTCAAAATCCTGATTATTTAGCTCGTTATGCAAGAGAAAATTATCATTATTCAAAAGATGGAGAACTTGTTATTCAAACGAAAGAAGAGAAGAAACAAGAAAAAAAAGAAGTAGAAGAAGAAGAAAATTCTTCTTATCTTATTCCTATTATCTGTAGTATCTTTCTTTTCATCATTATCGTATATCTTTTTATCCATAAAACAAAAAAAAGATGAACATTTTTGCTTATTAAAAGTTCATCTTTTTTGTTAAAAAACATTATAATTTAAAATCTTGTATATCATCATCAGTCATATCTTTTCCGTCATAATATGTTTTAACTTTATAATTGCATATTTTAGCAACTATATTAGAAGGAAAATTTCGAACCAATTTATTGTAATCTGTAATAATATCATTGTAATACTTTCTAGCAGAAACAATTTCTGATTCTGATTCAAAAAGCGCTAAATCAATTTTTAGAAAAGATTCATTTTCCATTAAAGAAGGAATTTCATCTTTATATCTTTGAAATTCATTAATTCCATCATATAAAATGCGATCTAGTTCAAAATTAGAAAGTTTTTGTGATTTTAAATTTACAATTGATTTTAAAATAGGTTCGTCTTCTTTCCCTTTTGCTTTATCTTTTCTATTTGCTTCAATGATGCCAATAGACTTATTTAACAAATCGAATCTTTTGCGAAGTGTCGTATCAATAAAAGCTTCTGATTCGTTAATGCGAATAATGTAAGTTTGGTAATAATTATACATACAAATATAGCAAATTAAGAAAACACAAGCCAAAATAAAAGTTACTAACAAATATACAAATACTAACATATCTTATCCACCCTAGTATCATTATAACAAACAAAATTTGAAAATACTAGTTATTTGGTACAAATTCTTCACTATAATTGATTTCTTCATCAAAGGTAATAAAGTCAACATAAATCATAAGTAAAAGTTCCCATGTTCCTGTTTTAGGGTCCCTTAGAATAATATGATCTCTTCCTGATTGTTCAATGATTCCTGAAAATTCTCGATCACGGAATTCTGTCGAATCTGGGAAAGTCATATGTACACGAATATTTTTTCCCTTATTTAATCTTAATATATTTTCAATATAAGATTGTTCTACTGGAAGGGCCATTTGTGTTGTTTGGTTAGGAACAGGAGTACTTCCTGAATATAAAGGTGTTCCTGGAAAAATAGGCTTTCCAAAATAATTATTGTTATTCAAATATCATCATCCTCTCTATAAAACTATATTTAAGAAGATAAAAAATATGTTAAAAAATGAAAAATATTAGCATTTATATTTTTTAAGACAATTGGTATAATACCTGCCATGAAAAGGGGAATGTGATTTGTATACATTAGAACAATTTGAAGAAAGATATCCTAAAATTATTAGTAATTATTTAGAAACAACATTTCGATTATTACAGATTCTTTCAGAAATTTATAATAACGAATCTTTAAAAGAGTGTTTTGTGTTACGGGGAGGGAGTGCGGTTTCTTTTTACCTTCCTGATTTAAAGCGATTATTCTTAGATATAGATATTGATTTTAAAACAAAAGAAATAGAACATACAAAAGAAGAAAAAAAAGTACTTGAAAACATGAATGCAATTATGAGAATGCTAGATTATAATGATAGAAGCACAAAAAGTAGATATTCCTATAGTCTAGATTCTCTACGCTATCCATATTTTAATAGAAAAGGAAATTTAGATTATATAAAAATGGATATCAATTATTCAATGGGAAGACATTTATATCCAGATTGTGTAGTAGAAAAAGAAGATTTAGAACATGCTAAAATATGTCTTTTAAATTTAGAAGAATTAATTGGAATGAAGTTAAAATCCTTATTTGAAAGAACTTCTATAAAAGATTTGTTTGATATTTTCATGTTAATAAATACCTATTCCTCATTAGATATAGTGCGTATTCGAAAAAGTTATTTGTTTTATTATACCCTATCAACTCCAGAACTAGAACCAGATTGCATTTATAAATTAAAGGATATTTCTAAATATGCTTGCTAAATTATATCCGTTAATTCAAAAGCAAAGTGGATATCGTCTAGATGTTATGAGGGAAAAAGTAGAGAATTTTGCTAGAGATATATTAACATTTACACTGGAAGAAAAAGAATTTTATTCTGCATTTTATGAGGGAGAATATTATCCAGAATTATTGTTTGAAGAACATGAAACTATTGAGATTGCCAAACAAAATGCTATAGCAAATTATAAGATGAAAATAAAGAAAAGAAATAGGTAATCGATGAGCAATAGAATTATTGTATGGATACATAGGGAAAAACGTGCTATAATAGGAAAAGAAAAGAGGCTGAAAAAATGGAAGTCATTCTTGGCGTATCAAATCATCATGTACATTTAACAGAAGATGATTTTAAACTATTATTTGGAGATGTACCTTTAGAGGTATTGCGAGAGGTAAAGCAGCCAGGACAATTCGCATCCACTTTGTGTGTTACGTTAAAAACAGAAAAGAGTAAAATTGAAAATGTACGGGTTATGGGACCTTGCCGAGCATATACACAAGTAGAAATTTCAAGGACTGATGCTTATATACTAGGACTTCATCCACCAATTCGTTCATCAGGGCATTTAGAAAATAGCAGTCCAATTACTATTGTAGGACCAAAAGGTACTTTGGATTTAAAAGAGGGATGCATTATTGCAGATAGACATATTCATTTGTTACCAAAACAAGCTGAGTTATATGGTTTGCAAGATTTAGAAGAAGTAGATGTGATGCTCCCAGGAGAAAAGGGTGGTATTTTGTTTCATGTAAAACTAAGAATTAGCGAAAATTCTTATTTTGAAATGCATCTTGATACAGATGACGCAAATGCACATATGGTAAAAAGTGGAGATATAGTGCATATTTTAACGAATAATAGAAAGTAAGTACTATGTTATGATTTTTTAGCTTGTTTTGTAAAAAAGGTAATGCAATTTTGGAATTATTAACTATAGGAACATTATTTATTTTGAATCTTACATAATCTAGGATAAAACAAAAAAATAAAAAAATACGTGTTTTTGTAAAATGTTTGTACACAATAAAGAAAGAAGAAAAAAAATATTGAAAATAATGTCGAAGAATGATAGTATAGAATTAAGAAAGTAGGGATTTTATGAAATATTTGAAGTACATATTAATTTGTATGGTGACACTATTTTTAGTTCCCAGAGGAGTAAATGCAACACAAACAGTTGATTATAAGGAATATAAAGTAGGAGATGAAATCACAGTATGGTTAGATGTAGCAAAAACTAAGACAGCTAAATTTAGAGTAATTGCAAATAGTGCTGCGGGAAGGGATACAAAACAGCCTGATGGCAAGATTACCCCTAATAAGAATGCAGCATATCAATGGGTAACAGCTATCTATGAAGGAACGGTTGGTGAAAGTGCTTATCGAGTTGCTTCAGAAGATGATTTAACTTATGAACATTCCGCTTTAAGACCAAACTTAGTGGCTGCTACAAAAGATTGGAAGACACCAGATGATATCCGTTTACTTACATTAAATGATTTGGCTACTTTATTAGGTAATTCAGTGCCAACTTATATTAGTACTCATTTAAAAGATAGATATCCTTGGATGGTATCCAGTACATCTTATTGGCTAGAGAAAGATGCATTTAAGGTGTCAGAACAAGTTGTGGAGGGAACGACAACTACTACTAAAAGCGTGATAGTGGCATATGCAATAACTCCAGCTGGTTTACTTGATCAGGTTAATGAAACAACTAAGGCTGGCATTCGTCCAGTAATTACAATACACAAAGGATTCGTTGAAGGTGGTATGATTTGTACTTGTGAGGATTGTGATCCAAAAGTATGTCCAAATAAACCAGAAATAAGCATACAAGCCTGTCTAGATGAAGGAAATAGCGAGTCAGTTTGTATTGAAAGATTATGTAAAGACAAGGAAGAACCAAGAGTATGTCCAAACAAACCAGAAATAAGTATACAAGCCTGTCTAGATGAAGGAAATACTGAATCAGTTTGTATTGAAAGATTATGTAAAGACAAAGAAGAACCAAAAGTATGTCCAAACAAACCAGAAATAAGTATACAAGCCTGTCTAGATGAAGGAAATACTGAATCAGTTTGTATTGAGAAATTATGTAAGGAAAAAGAAAAACCAAAGGTATGTCCAAATAAACCAGAAATAAGCATACAAGCCTGTCTAGATGAAGGAAATAGCGAATCAGTTTGTATTGAGAAATTATGTAAAGACAAAGAAGAACCAAAGGCCTGTCCAAATAAACCAGAAATAAGTATACAAGCCTGTCTAGATGAAGGAAATAGTGAATCAGTTTGTATTGAAAGATTATGTAAGGAAAAAGAAAAACCAAAAGTATGTCCAAATAAACCAGAAATAAGTATACAAGATTGTATTGATGCAGGAAAAAGCGAAGAGATTTGTATTAAAGAAAAATGTGCAGATCCAAAGCCAGATAATCCAAAAACAGGCGCTTATATCTCAATAGGTGTTCTATTATGTGGAGCTATTGCTGGAGTTGTATACTTCATTATAAATAAGAAAAAATATTTTAGTAAAATATAATAAAAAGGCTACATAAGTAGCTTTTTTTGCATGGAAATTGTTTTTAAAATCTTATAAAATTATTTACACAAACAAAAGTTTGCTATATAATGTAATTAGGTGAGAATATGAAAAGAATTATCATGCATATTGATGTAAATAATGCCTTTCTATCATGGAGTGCAATTGACTTATTAAACAAAGGCTCAAAATATGATATTCGAAATAGTTATGCTGTCATAGGAGGAGATGAGAGTAAACGTAGTGGCATTGTTTTAGCTAAATCAACACCTTGTAAAAAATTGGGAATTAAAACGGCAGAGACGATTTATAGTGCTAAAAAGAAATGTCCTGCTTTGCGTGTTTTTCCTCCTAATTTTTCTTTTTATAAAGAAATGTCTAACAAACTTTTTTCTCTTTTATTACAATATTCTCCTGATATTGAAGTCGCTTCGATAGATGAATGTTATTTGGATTATGGAAAAGTAGAAAAGTTATATGGTGATGCTTTTCTTTTTGCCAAAAAAGTCCAGAAACAGATTTATGAAGAACTAGGATTTACGGTAAATATTGGAATTGCAAATAATAAGCTTTGTGCGAAAATGGCATCTGATTTTTCAAAGCCATATAAAATCCATACTCTATATGACGAAGAAATAGAAGAAAAAATGTATCCTCTTCCTATTGAAGAACTTTATGGTTGTGGAAAAAAAACGAGTGAAAAATTAAGAAAATTGAAAATTGAAACTATAGGGGATCTAGCAAACTTTGATGTGGATAGATTAAAACCAATGTTCAAAAATATGGCTCTTCCTTTAATAGAAAGTGCTAAAGGAATTAATAATGATCCTGTATGCAGTGATACATGGAATCCTAAGGGAATTGGGAATGAGATTACGCTTCCTAAGGATGTGCAGGATAAAGAACAACTGCTTCTTTATTTACGCGATATTACTGAAAATGTAGCACTTCGCCTTCGAAAACAAAAAAAATATGCTTACACCGTCTGTGTGACAATGAAAACAAACGACTTTAAGCGAAGAAGCCATCAAAAGAAACTCCTAAATGCGACAGATACAACAGAAGAATTATACAAGATGGTCAAGGATGTATTTTTAGAAATGCATACAGATGAGGAAGTTCGTTTAATCGGAGTTCGTCTAGATAATTTGACAGATTATAGGACAATACAAGGGACTTTATTTGATGATTTTGAAGAAATGGAAGATAAATCGAAATTGGATGAAGCCGTTGATGCCATAAAAAGAAAATATGGGATGAAGGTTATTAAGAAGGCAAGTTCTATTGAACAGGTGGATTTTAAAAATTTAAAAGACTAAAATGTAAAATTATCTGTAAAACCTTTTTTTTCATGCATTTTTTTGATATACTAAAAAAGGAAAGAGGATAAACATGAATGAAGTTATAATAACCGAGATTGTAAATGAATTAAAGATACCAAAAAAGAGTGTAGAGAGTACATTAGCGCTTTTAGAAGAGGGAAATACGATTCCTTTTATTGCTCGCTACCGAAAAGAGGCAACAGGAGCTTTAGATGAAGAACAAATTCGTAAAATTGGGGAATACTATGAATATCAGCAAAATCTATTAAAAAGAAAAGAAGATGTAATTCGTCTTATTGAAGAAAAAGGATTAATGACAGATGAATTAAAAGAAAAAATACACAATGCGTCTAAATTAGTTGAAGTAGAAGATTTATATCGTCCGTATAAAGAAAAGAAAAAAACAAAGGCAACAGACGCTATTAATAATGGATTAGAGCCTCTTGCAAAAATGATTTTATCTTTTCCTATGGAAGGCTCATTTGATAAATTAACACAGAGATTTATCAATGATAAAGTAAAAACAAAAGAAGAAGCGTTAACAGGAGCAGGTTATATTATTGCTGAATATATCAGCGACAATGCCTATTATCGAAAATGGATTCGTTCCTTTACTTATCGAACAGGAGAAATACTCTGTAAGGTAAAAAAAGAAAATCCTGATACTAAGAAAGTATATGAAATGTATTATGAATATCAAGAGAAGGTAAGGGAAATTAAGCCACATCGTATTCTTGCTATTAATCGAGCAGAAAGTGAAAAAGTGATTACAGTTTCTATCTCTTGTAATGAAAGTGAAATTATTCATTTTCTAGAATCAAAGGTCATAAAAAATGAAAAGAGTTTTGTCTCTTCTCTTGTCAAAGAAGCAATCAAAGATAGTTATAAACGATTAATTGAGCCATCTATTGAAAGGGAAATTAGGAGTGATTTAAAAGAAAAAGCAGAAATAAGTGCTATAGAAAACTTTAGTAAGAATCTAGAACATCTGCTTTTACAACCTCCAATGAAGGAAAAGGTAGTTTTAGCTTTTGATCCTGGATATGTGAATGGTTGTAAATTAGCAGTTGTAGATAAAGTTGGAAAATATCTAACTTCAACAGTTATCAAACCATTTTTGAATAATGCAACAGATGCAACAACAAAAAAATGTAAAGAAGAAGTGGTAGATTTAATTCAAAAATACCATGTCGATGTAATTGCAATTGGAAATGGGACAGCCTCTCGTGAGAGTGAACAATTTTGTGCTGAAATGATAAAAGAATATAAATTAGATTGTAAATATGCTATTGTATCAGAAGCAGGAGCCTCTATTTACAGTGCTTCTAAGGTGGCAGCGGCGGAGTTCCCAGATTTGGCAATTGAAAAAAGAAGCGCGGTAAGTATTGGAAGAAGATTACAAGATCCACTTTCAGAACTTGTGAAAATTCCACCAGAAGGAATTGGAGTAGGGCAATACCAACATGATGTTTCTAGTAAAAATTTAAAAGAAAGTCTAGATTTTGTGGTCAGTAAAGCAGTAAATAGTGTCGGTGTAAATATTAATACAGCGAGTCCATCTTTATTGCAATACGTTTCAGGAATTACAAAAAAGAATATTGAAAAAATTATAGATTATCGTAATTCTTGTGGTGGTATTCATTCCAGGGAAGAACTTAAAAAGAAAAAGATTTTAAGTGATAAGGTATATGAACAAGCAATTGGATTTTTACGTATTTTGGAAGGGGATACCATTTTAGATACAACCGATATTCATCCAGAAAGTTATGAAGTAGCGTATAATCTATTAGAACAATTTCATATTAAAGAAGAAGAAATAGGAACTCCCTCTTTAAAAGAAAAGCTTTCATCTATTTCGATAGAGGAGTATGCAAAACAATTAAATACAGATATATATACATTACAAGATATCATCACTTCTTTAGAAAAACCAAATCGAGATCCAAGAGATGAAATGCCACAACCTCTTTTAAAAAGCGATATTTTAGATATAACAGATTTAAAAGTAGGAATGAAATTAGAGGGAACTGTTCGTAACGTTATTGATTTTGGTGCATTTGTTGATATTGGACTTCATGATGATGGTCTTATACATATTTCAAAAATGACTACAAAATATATTAAACATCCATCAGAAATAGTTAGTGTTGGTGATATTATTTCTTGTTATGTATATGCAATTGATTTAGACAAACATAAAGTAAGTTTATCTTTATTAGACCCAGTTTTAGAAGGAAAGGTTGGATAATATGAAACAAAGAGGATTTACCCTTATGGAATTACTAGCAGTTCTTGTTATCCTTGGTATTATTTTAGCAATTACACTTCCTAAAGTTACGCAAACATTAGAACGGGCGAATCAAGATACATTAAAGGACAACGCAGAGGCTTTGCTTTCTGTAGTGAAAAAAACTTATTTAGATTATGCAGGAAGTGAGTTATTTGTTGATGTATCAAACCCTACGCTCATGATTGATGGAGTGAGCCAAGGAGAACTTGATTATAACGGAACACTACCAAAACTAGGATGGGTTAGAATTGGAAGGAATGGAGTTGCTTGTATGGCAGTGAGTGATGGAACTTATTGTGCTTATAAAGTAGATGAAATAGAGCCAATTACTGTAGTAGAATTGAGTGAAGAAGAATGTGTTGCTAAAGTATGTCAAAATTAAAAAAGGAAAGAAGTTAAAATAAAGTGATGAAAATCGCTTTTTTTGTTATTTTTTACATAAAAAATTTAATTTTCGATGTGAATTCTTTATTTTAAACGATGTATGAATATAGATTTGCACACTAAAATAACCAATGTTCACCAAAATAAAATAACCACTTTTTCACCACTTTAATTT
>CAPHZB010000049.1 GCA_948629335.1 uncultured Bacilli bacterium | reverse complement strand
TTCGATTAATAATTCCATCGGATGTATAATTTTGTAGTTCAATATTTACTTTTTCTCCATCGATATCGACTAATAAATCAATTTGTTTATTTGCTTCCTTTTTATGTTCTATAATAAGATTTCTACTTAATATTTCAACATGTCCTCTTATCTTACTTAAAGGAACTTCTAAATAACAGGCTAAAAAATTTTCTAAGATAATGATATTATCTGGATTATTAAAGATATTACAAAATACGTAGTCAAAGGTAATTGGAATGATTTTTCCTTCCTCTAATTCTTTTTCTCTTGTTGTACTCATTTGTATCTCCTTTCTAAAGTGATTTTTCTTCACTGACTCACATTGTAAACCATTCTTTTTCTCTTGTAAAATGAATAAAATGTTCTATTTGAAGAGATATATTTACAGATATTTAAAAAGAGAAAACACATTTTTTAAATCGATGAAGATAGTCATAATAGAAAATAAATTTTTTACAAATTGAAATTTCTAACAAAAAAGTTATAAATCTCCTCTATTTATAACTTTTCTACAATCTCAGATAAATTTAAACGATTTGATGCCTTTAATAAAAGCACATCCCCTTTTTTCAATTCCTTCTTTAAAAAATATATGACTTCTTTATTATCGTGAAATGAATAAATGTGGCTTTTGTCCATCCCATTTTCTTTTGCGCTCATCGCAATATATTTTGAATCTTGACCAACTGTAATTAATAAATCAATCTTTTCTTTTGCAACAACCTCACCAATGGTTCTATGAATTTCTTCACTAAATTCTCCTAATTCCAACATGTCTCCCAAAACAGCAATTTTACGTATTTCCCTTCTTCTTGCTAGCACTTCTAAACTTGCCCTCATAGAATCCTCACTAGCATTATAGGAATCATTTATAATCGTATATGTATCTCTTTCAATGATTTCCAACCTTTTTTTTGTAATAGAAGTATTTTTAATCCCCTCTAAAATCATTTCCATATTCATATGCAAAAGGCTTCCAACAGCAATACTAACAAGTGCATTATATACGAACGCTTTACCAGGAATCGGTATATAAACTTCGTATTCTCTATCTTGAACAAGAATAGTAAAGGTAGTACTATCCTCTCTTAAAACAATATTTTGTGCATAAAAATCACTTTTTTCTTTGATACCTATAGTTATTATTTTTCGCTTAGCCTTATTTTTTTCGCAATAATCATGCAATAAATCATCATCATTGTTAAGAACTAAGAAACTATCCTGATTCATACCTGCTACAATTTCTAATTTTGCTTTACAAATATTTTCTCTACTTCCTAGCTTTCCAATATGTGCTGTACCGATATTCGTGATAACCCCAATATGTGGCCTTACTAAATTCGATAGAGCCTCAATCTCCCCTAATTGATTCATTCCCATCTCTACAATAGCTACATCTTCTTTATCTATCTTAAGAATAGTAAGAGGAACACCAATTTGATTATTATAATTTTTTTCATTTTTTAGTGTACTATATTTTCTTGATAAAACACTATAAATCATATCCCTGGTAGACGTTTTCCCAACACTCCCTGTTACCCCAATAAAATAAGTATCTAAATGGTTTCTCTTATACTCAGTAAGTAGAGTTAAACACGCTAAAGTATCTTTTACAACTACAATTGGTATATCTTCTCTTTCAATTTCATGTGTATTATAATATTCTTCACTTAAAATCACACAATTAGCGCCTTTTAAAATGGCTTCCTGATAAAAAGAACTTCCATCTTGTTTTTCCCCAATCATCCCAACATACGTATCCCCTGTTTCTAACTCTCTTGTATCTTTTACAAAATTTTTACAAAGTACATCTTTACTTCCACATAATAATTTTCCATTACATAATGAAATGATATCCTTTACATAAACCATGGAATCTCTCCCCCTTTACATTTTTAAAATAATATGTCACAATATTCTATGAGGTGAAACAATGAAATATGAAAGTGACAACATAATAAATATAATTAATAAAATAAACGATGCCTTCAAACAAACACTACTCAGTCTTTACCCATACCCATATGAAGGAAATACAGATGTATATTCCTATTATTTAGCAGGACATTGTCCTTCCTATGCCCAAATTCTATACAACATTTTTAACGATACACAAACAATAAATTTTTATACAATAGAGGATTCTAGAAGGGGAGTACATATTGTTACCAAAATTGGTGAACACTTTTATGATGTTCGAGGTGTAGTAGATTCTATCATAATTCTATCAACTATTAATAAATTCGATTATAGCTATATGGGAGCCATACAAGACTATTATGGAAACAATGATTCTATCGATTGTATGTTGATTACTAAATTATCAGAAATCGGTCAAAAACAAAAAGTTAAGAAACGATTCCCAACTTCTTAATTTGCCATAAATGCTTCATACTCAGGTATAACCTCATCAGGTGTACCTATTTTTTTTATTTGTCCTTCATGTAACCAAAGAACCTCATCACACAATTCTCTTATAGTAGATAAACTATGTGATACGATGACCACCGTCCGACTCTCATCACTAATAAGTTCTCGCATTTTATTGTAACTTTTCTCTTTAAAGGTCACATCTCCGACACTTAGTACTTCATCAATTAGCATAATATCCGTTTCTAAAACAGCTGTAATCGCGAATGCTAATTTGGAATACATTCCTGATGAATATGTTTTAACAGGTTTATAAATAAACTCTCCTATATCTGCAAAAGCAATAATTTCTTCTTCTTTTTCTTTGATTTGTTGTTCTGAAAACCCAAGGAGCATTCCTGCTAAATAAATATTTTCTTGTCCTGTCAGCTTTGGTTGAAAACCAACACCAATAGAAAGTAAAGAAACGGAATTGCCGTGCAAATCAATGCTTCCTTTATCTGGTGAAAATATTCCTGCCAAAGCACGTAATGTCGTTGATTTTCCACTACCATTCTTACCAATAAAACCTAAAATTTTTCCTTTTTCTACTTCAAATGAAATACCTTTTACTGCTTCAAAAATTTCAATACTACCTTTTTTCCCTTTAAGTAAAGAACGTTTTATAGAAAACTTTTTAAGTCCCCTATAAGCAATATGTAAATCCTTGACTGTAATTGCTGCTTCTCTTTTCATTATATCACCTTTGCATAACTATTTTCGTATTTATGAATAATATGTATTCCTATCATTGTAAAAAGTAAACCAATGATAAACCAACCACCAAGTACAAGTAAAGAAGGGGCTTTTCCATAAAGTAATGTATCTCTAAAAGAATTAATAATAAAAGCCACTGGATTACAATGTAATAAAATGCGATTAAATGGAGATGGAATTCGTGTTCCAATATTATAAAAAATTCCAGATAGATAAAAGACCAACCGAAGTCCTAAGGCAACAACATTTCCTAAATCTTCTACAAATATACCAAAATGAGTTAGAATTAAGGAAAGTCCAAATGTAATTAAATATAAAACAATTAAAATCGGAATAAAATAAAGGATATTAATAGTAAGTGGCACTTTCCATAAAATCATCAAAATTACAACTAATCCCCAAGAAATAAGCATTTTGAAAAATGTAACAAATGATTTTTGTAATACTAAAATATACTTCGGAATATAAATTTTAGTAACAATTGCTCTATTCGCACTTACAATTTTAACACTCGCATTAATATTTCGATTAAAATAATCCCATACGGTTAATCCTGTAAAAATAAAAACAGGAAAATAAGGTTCTGTCGTTTTAAAAACAACACCTGCAATAAAAATATAAATCATCATGAAAAACATAGGATCCAATACCCACCATAGCCAATTTAAGTAAGAGCCTGCAACTTCGGCTTTTAAGTCTGCTCGAGCTGAATACACGGCATATTTAAAATAGCGTTTGATATTCTCTATAAATCTCTTCATAAATCCCCTCCAAAACTACAAAATTATTATATCATACTTTTATTATTTGTAAAAATTATTTTAAAAAATAAGAAAACCAGTTTAAAACTGGCTACTTTTCAGTAGAATAAAGGTTCAATAATTTATCATAAATTCCTTCTTCTACTTTATTTAATGCATTAATACTCATCTCTAACGATTTTTTATATTCGCCACTAAAAAATAATTTTTCGGCATACCCTAAATTTTTATGTAAATCTTCTACAGAACTACGATATCGATTTCCATAAACGATGGCCATTTCTGCAAACATAGCCGTTCTCACCATTTCTTTGGTTGTTCGATGTAATTTTAACACCAAATCCCTTGCAGTATCGACTCTAGTATTCAAAACTTGTATAGTAATTGGCTTACGTTCTAATTCTTTTACAATCTCTTTAATTGCCACTTGCGCATCATTAAGTTCAATAAAATACGTTTTTGGAATAATTGGTAAGTCATACTCACGTATTTTATTCTTTGATTCTTTTAAAATCCCTTTAATTTCCTCTAGCTGTTGTCTTGCCCTACTTTCATCTTCTTTCATACTTCCAATCGAATCTAAAACCACATCTACACGTTCTTCTAAATGAGTAAGTTTATCTGCTAGTACTTCAATTTCTTTTAAAAGTTGTGAGTAAGCAAAGGTATTATTCCCTGTATGTTCCATAAATACTTCATAATCTGCTTGTAAAACCTCTAAATCCTTTTGTACATTTTCAATTTCAATAATATCACTTTCTGATAAATGATACAATTCTTGTATCTCTTCAATTTGTCCTAAAATTTTTCCAATAATCTCACTAATATTATCAAATTTAATTTTAAAAATTTTCTTTGCTTCTTCATAGTTTTTATGGTTAATTTTTTCCTTTTCAAAATCAGTAAATATATTTTCAAAATAAGTAACAAGTACCCGTAACTCATCTAAACTATTTTCAACATTTAAAACTTTAGCTCGATCTAAAATATCACTAATCTTATCTCTTGCTTCTTTGATATTTTCTTCTACATTTAAGTAGTCTAGTGGATATCCTTTTCGTACCATCACATCATATTCTTCTAAAACCTCTTCCATCTTTTTAGGTAAAATAGAAGTAGCAATAAGCATAATTGTTGGCATTTCCTCTAGAATAACCGACATATGCTTCAACATTTCATCAATAGATTTAATAATAGCTGCAACTTCCGTATACTCATTTTGATCCATAATATTCTCAAAATCTTCAAAACGATGGGCAATGTTTTCAAATTGTAATTCAACAACCTCAGAAACGTCTTTAAATTGGGATTTTTCATTTGTATATTTTTGAAATAATTCACGATATTTACTTTTTAAAGTGGTAACTAAAGCTCGATTCCTCTCTTCACTACTTGTAATTTCTTTAATTTCCTTTAATAAGAATTCAGAATTGGTGCGAACCTTATAAATTTCCATTTCCAATCGCGCAATTTTATATAAGGTACTTTTATAATCTTGTTTTTGTAAAGAATAATCTGCTTCTAAGAGCATATCGTTAATTTTAGGAACCTGTTCTTCACGAATGACATTTAAACGATCTTTCCAATTGTTATACATCGATTCTAGTTTTTCATTTTTATTATAAGATTCTATTTTTGAAAGTTCTGGTATAACAGGTGAAGAATCAAGCATATTTTTTTCAACTTCTAATTTATCCAACTGTTTTTTTATAGAATTATTTTTCTTGCTTTGGATTAGAAATAGCACAACAATAATTAGAATAATTGTAACAATAGATATTGAAATCAAAACTAAAAGCGTTGTATCCATACAGTTCACCTCTTTATTATAATAATAACACATATTTCGACATTTTTTAACATTAATTTTGACCTTTTTTTCAAAAAATCATGATATAATACTTAAGAGAATAGGAGATGTTATTATGGACACATCATTCATGTTATCTTTTTTAAGAACCCTCGGGATTTCTCAGTATGAAATTCCATATAATTTTTTAGAAGAGTGTCATTCTTATACTGAAAATACAAATGAACTAGAACGATGGTTTACCAATAATGATTCTCTAAGTTTCATTGGCGCCAAAAGGGTGTGTATAAAAGATATTGTGGGAACAAATCACCCTTCTTATGAAAATAAAAGCTGGATAGATGCTTTTTTAGGCATAGAAGATGGAAAAGAAATCATTGAACTTTATCAAAATCACCCTTCTTATTATTTTGACGATTTAAAACAAATCAAACAAAGTTCTTTAATTCATAACGCCCCTTTAGAAGTATTTGAAGTAGATCATGAATATTATATCAAGGGTGGAAACAGCCGTATTCTATTACTTAAGATGCTCTATTTTGCAGAATTAAATCACCTAAAATTAGAAGCAAAAAAAGAAGGTTGGGATTCTACAAAGATTGAGAAGCAAACACAAAAAACAAATGAAAAGTATTCTTTCTATATGCAGGTAAATAAAATTCCTGAAAATAGAGAGGTTATATCACTTATTTTCTATTTGAAGAAAAACGGAATGCATTTTGAAAAGATAGGAAAAGAAGAGTGCCACTATCTTAGCTATATAGGAAAATCTTCTCTTGAAATAAACAGCTTTTCTGAATTAAAGCAATTATTTAAAAATAGTTTTTCTCTTACTACGATTAAAACCAAAGAAGAACTAATAGAAACATTAAATCATATGGTTGAAGTTTACACCACTTCCATCCCAGAATTGCATTTAGAAAACGTATTTTTAGAAGTGTTTCCCAATTTTGAAAATCTTAAGACGTATTTTTTATACACACAAACACACCACATGAAAAATATACTAGAACAATTTGATATAAGTAGGCTTTCTTACCAGAACTTATTTTCCTATTTTGAAAAAATATTTCTAGAGGAGGAAGAAAAAAGTTTTAGACGATTATTTACAGATTACAAAAGTTTTAGTGAATTATATGGAAAGATAAATTCTCATCCCTTTACCAAAAGAAGAATTAGTCAAGATGCTGTTTTACAAGATTTTGTATTGCGATTTAATAAAATGGTCAATTTTTTGAATAAGCCTTCTTATCTACCAAGAACCTATGAAGAAACTGTACAATATATTGTAGGATGTGATTTAAATATTGAATACAGAAAACTGCTTCCGTCATTAGAACTAGAAGTTGAGTTAAAAGAAAAAAAGGCTAATTTGTGCAAAATAAGAACAATTTTGGAGCATAAAGATACGCTTATTCCTTTATGTTCTCAATATGAAAATTCGAAAAGGAATATGGCACAAGAAAAAACTTATGCCCATATTGAAAATGAAAATTTAACAAAGAAATCACAAGAAGTAACAGAAAAGAAAGAAACTTTAACAAAAATAAAGAAGAAAAAGGGATTAGCAAAAACATTTGCTAAAAAGGAAAAAAAAGAAATTGAAGCCGATTTATTAAAGACACAAAAGGCAAAGAAGGAAATTGAAAATTCCCTTTTAATCTCACAAAAAAATAGTGCAAGAAATAAACACATAATGGAAAACTGTTTAAAAGAACTCCATGTTTTGCTTCCAAGTGATATTACATTTGACTATGTAGAAAGTGTTTTACAAGATGAAAGTTTATCTTTAGAACTCATCTGTAATCAAATTGATGGTATAGAGTTACAGTTAATTGTTACGAATCCATCACAAAAATTAGAGCAATTGAAACAAAGAGCTGCTGCCTATGGAATTGTTCTAGAAGAAGATAAATTTAGAAGGAGAATGCAATAACTATAAATACGAACCAATAACTGGATTTTTGTACCGAAAATATCTTAAAATGATTGACATTTCTTATATAAAATTATATAATCGAATTGCTTATGTCAATGCAGCTTGCTATTTTGTTTATAACGTGTTTATTACCAATTGGGTTTATTGTGTAACTTTTGCTGCAAAGCGAAGATATTCGAATAAACACCCTATAAATAAGAATAGTTTCTCGTGACTTTGCAAAAATAAGGAAGGAGAAAGAGTATGTCAAGATACACAGGTTCTGTTTACAGAAAATCACGTCGTTTTGGTTTTTCTGTATTAGAAAATGGAAAAGAATTAGCAAAAAAACCATATGCTCCTGGGCAACATGGACAAGACCGTCGTAGAAAAGCTTCTAACTATGGTGAACAATTAACAGAAAAACAAAAAGTTAGATTTATGTATGGAGTAAATGAAAAACAATTTAGAAAGACTTTTGAAGAAGCAGGTAAAATCAAAGGTGTTCACGGTGAAAATTTCTTAAGACTTTTAGAAAGTCGTTTAGATAACTTAGTTTATCGTATTGGATTTGCTACTACAAGAAAGGGAGCAAGACAATTAGTTAATCATGGACATATTACTGTAAATGGTAAAAAAGTTGATATTCCATCTTACAGATGTAAACCTGGTGATGTAATTTCTGTAAAAGATAACGCTAAAGAATTTGCAATCATTAAAGCTTCTTTAGAAAATGCACCACGCCGTGTTGAATTCATTACATATGATGAAGCAAAGATGAGTGCTACTTATGTTCGTTATCCTGAGAGAAATGAACTTAATGCAGATATTAATGAATCACTAATTGTTGAATTCTATAATAGATAAGAAAACTTATCTATTTTTTTATGCTAATTGCTTATTACATACAAAAACTTAAGAGTAAACTATTCTCTTAAGCTTTTTGTATTGTCTATACTCCAAGAGTATATGGAGAACTCTCTGTTCCGTCTCCTCCTGTCACTTTTAAGTCTGATTTTAATACTACGATAGGGCGAATACTACCATGAAAAGATAAACTATTTGCATTGTTCCCTTCTAACACTCTTCTGCCACATAAATGCGAATTTGCTGCATCATAATGGAAGTAATAAACCGAATGAGTTTCGTTATCAGCACGTGAAGCTAGCCAATAATCAGCTGTATACCCAGTCGCTGGCAAGGTCCCAACTATTTTAACTCTCCAACTTCCTATCGCCTTTTCTATCAATTCTAAATCTGTTTGGTATCCTCCATCTTCGAAACATGTGTTGACACCATCACAATATTCCTTGGCCATTCCATTATAACCCACATGTCTTGAACCTACTGTATACCCTTCTGTTTCATATTGTTTTGCTATCTTATTTAGTATTCCTACATAATTACTATACATAACACTTCGATCCACTACATTCAGACATATCCTAGAAGTAATATCGTGTGATATAATATCTACTGTTCCATTATCATTCTTTCGTATAACCCTCCATAAATTTAACTTACTTGGATTAATGAAGTCATTGTAACTACAATCTGTATCCTCCTTAGATATTGTATAAGAAGTTGTACTTGGTGTATAACTTATATAATCCCCCAGTTTTACCTTATTTGCTAATGTTGTACTTGTACCAACTATCTTATTCCCATTTACCCATGCTATTTTACCTTCAGTTATATCTTCTGGTGTTGCATCTCCTGGGGTCTGACTTGACAGTGTTGGACATTTATATGTTCCTACAACTTTTTTACCTCCAACTAATGCTGTCTTTCCACTTAATATATCACTCGACATAGCATCTCCATAAGCTACTTTATTATATAAATCATTTATGGAACCTTGCACATTTGTTTGACTATTCTTATTATAATTTACTTCACTTGATGGGGGATTACTACTTGTTGCATTAATTCTTAGTATTCCCAAAATCATACATAATAATAGCACTTCCAACCCTACTATAATTTTTTCTTTTTTCCTTTTTTTCATTTTCTCCCTCACTTTCTGTATGTTTTATATATTATTTTTGTCTATTATAATAAAGAAATAGTTATTCTTATGTTTCTAGAGTGTATGGGGAATACTCTGTTCCAAATCCTCCTGTAATCCTTAAATTTGCTTTTAACACTACTATAGGGCGTATGCTTGCGCCTTTACTCGAAAACATATAAGGAATACCTGTTGATTTGGAGATATTACATGAAGAAGCAACACGTACTTCATTCTCATAGCCACTACTAGATCTAGAAGGAATATCACGTGAAGCTAACCAAAAACCACCATAAGCTAAGCCACAACAGTAGGATGAAGGACTACCTTCAGAATAGACAACACATTGGGATTTCTTCTTCTTAATATACATCGCATTCCCTACTAGTTCCATATCTGTTTCATATCCATCATCACTTGAACATGAGGAGTAATCACTGCAATACTCTATAGCTGTTCCATCATATCCAATATGCCTAGAGCCTACTGTATACCCATCAGTCTCATATGCTTTTGCTATCTTATTTAAAGTCCCTATATAATTAAGATAACCGATATTTTCTTTAACAGAGTGTTCGTCATCATGAGGGTCATAAAAATATACAATGTTACTAGATACCTTTTGGGATACTACATCTACTGTTCCATCATCATTTTTTTGTATTACCATCCATACATTTAATTCGCTGGGATTAATGGTTACATCCGATGAATGTCCTGTATCTGATGAAGATATAGTATAAGATGTACTACTTGGTGTATAACTAATATAATCGCCTAAATCAAGTATATTTGCTAATGAGCCCTTAATACCAAGCACTTTCTCTCCATTTACCCAGGCTATTTTTCCAAACGCTATATCTGACGCTTTTGCATCTCCAGCTGTTTGATCTGATGACATAGGTGGACATGTAAATGTTCCTACTACTTCTTTTCCTCCTACTAAGGCTTTCTTTCCTT